>CAYYIQ010000001.1:0-48238 GCA_964472005.1 uncultured Bdellovibrionales bacterium
TAATGAACAGGTTATATTCGTTCATGTCATAATAGTAGCTTGTGAAATATAGAAACTGGTAAATCGGATACCACACAATCCAAACCAAAAGAATTCCACCGACGACGAGAATCGGCTCATGGAATAATCCGATTCTATCAATAAATTTTTCTTCGTCACCTCCCACTGACAGCCAAATAAGAAAAAAAGTAATCCCGACCAATATCGCGCTTCCTATCAGAGCCTTTGACATACTCAGAAAGCTACGCTTAAAAATTTTACGTTTTTGAATCGGGTATTGTTTCCTTAACGGAATTTCACTTGATTGCATATAATCGTTATTCCGTAGTTCCATTTGTACTCGATGTACCATTAACCTCATCAATTGTGACAACTCTAGGCGGCATTTTTAGTGCGTTCGCAATATCTTCTGGAAGTGGAGGAGGTGGCGTGTTTAATTGTCTTTTTAAATCTTCTGGAAGCTCCTGCGGCGGCATTTCTAATTGTTGTTTAAGATCTTCTGGTAGTTCTGGAGGAGCAGCATCTAATTGCGTTTTTAAATCCTCTGGTAAATCAGCAGTGGAGGTGCTTTCCATTATTTTTGCTTGGTCTTCGAAATCGTTTGGAAGGGTACTCTCAACTGGATTTTCGCGATGCTTCATTCCAGGGGGGAGACCTAGTGTATTCGATTCATTTTTAGGCAATGTAGTTTCTTGGTTTAGAGTTGATTCATTTTTTGAAGAAACGTCTTCTCTAGTAAAAAAGTAATACGAACTTGCAATTAGAATAATGGTAAGGATTAAGTTTTTTAACATTTGGGATTCTATGACATTCTTGTTGGATTTTTAATAAATTTTTGAAAGCCTACAATGATCTTTCGAAATTGAAACCGAGAAATTTACACTATATTAAAAATTTCACGAAATCCTCAATCTATAAAAAATCACATTATTGTGAGAACATTAAAGCGAGAGCCTTCCGGAACCACTATAGTTTAATATAAAATTTATTTATAGGAAATTAATATTAAAATCAGCCGGTGTTTTATTGACCTAGTAGGATTCGCAATAAAAGCTTACATTTCGAGGTTCGTAATGAACCCAGATCTTTTAAGAAGAGAGAAGGCCGATTATGATAGGTAGTATATTTTTAATACCTTCCTCTAGTAAGGCGAATTTTAAGGCAGCTCTGAATTGTTAACTTTAACCACAGAAATGCAGTAAAATGAAGATGAGACCATAAACCATGTTATTAGAGACTCTTTCTAGTGAATTTTCGATTCTTGATGTATTGAAGATCGCCATAAATCATTGATAGCTCGAGTTCAATATATTAGTACAATTACAGACCATTCCAATGCGCATTCAAACTAAATCGAATATGTTCCTCTTCTCGTCAGTCATAAGAGTATTTTTATTTCCAGTAATTTTTAGCTCTTGCCTTTTACCTCCTGTAGACACTGGACCAAGATATTTAGAAGAAAAAGAGTTTTCTGAATTGTCCGCGGTTACAGAAGCTAAATCACTCCTCCAATCAGGTAGACTTGATAGCGCCGAGATGCTGTATCGTAATGTTTTAAGATCTAATCCAAATTCACTGGTTTCGCAAAACGACTTGGGATACCTTTTGTTGCTTGAGAATCGCTTAGAAGAAGCTCAAGAAATTTTACAAAACGTAATTGAAACCGAACCAAAGTTCATCCCATCTAGATTGAATTTGGCACGAATCTACGTGGAAAAAGATCTAATAGGTTTGGCGATTGATCAGTACAATGAAATCGAAAGAATCATTGATTCAAATACAGACACTGGCTTAAGTGAAATAATTGGAGAAAAATTGCCTCCAAATTATCTTGCAAATATTTATCGTAAAAAGTCTTCGGCATACTATCTTGAAGGAGATTTTGGAGAAGCAATTTGTTATTCAGACTTAGCAATGAAGCTTAACCCGTTATTGCCAGAAATGGATCTACATGCAAGGCTGCTATACAGCTTAGAGAACAACGCTGCGGGAGTTGCGACAGTTCAGAATTTAATTTTTACAAATGAAAATGAATTGCCAAATAATATTGTTTTCGACTTCGCTCTGGGATTAATTTCAATAAATGACTTTGAACGAGCAAAGCCAGTTCTTGACCGTGTTCTGGAGAAAGGCAATATGCTTCCGCGTGAAATGGTTGCCGCAAGGATTTTGAGATATGCGGTTATAACGAATGATACTGAGTCACTGGTATACAAAGAAAACTTCAAAGAAAATAACTTGTTAGATTGCGAAATGACGAATTTTGACGTGGACGGTTATTGGCCCTACAATAGCCTTAGGCTTATTCAAGAAACCAAATCTGACCTATGTAGTTTATAAGTAAGAAGTTATGCAGACTAAAAAAAAATCTAATTATCAGGAGAAGCCTGAGACATCCTCTGGTAGAATTCCACCTCATGCTCTCGATGCGGAACAGGCCTTACTTGGGGCTATTTTAATTGATAACGAATCAATCTATGGAGTTCTTGAAATACTCCAAGAAACAGATTTCTATAAATCAGGTCATTCGATAGTTTTTAAATCGATGGTTTCGTTGTCAGAAAAACATGAGCCGATTGACGTCGTGACGCTTTCTGGTGAATTAAAAGGAATTGGAGAATTAGAAAAAATTGGCGGCTTAGACTATCTATCTATGCTTGTCGATGTTGTCCCAACTTCAGCACACACCGATTATTACGCACGTCAAATTAGAGAAATGTCGATTAGGCGTCAGTTAATACATGAGGCTGGGGAAATCTCTAATCAGGCATTTGAGCTAACCCAAAAGACAGAAGATTTACTAGATAGCATCGAACAACGAATTTTTGCGATCTCTGAAGCAAAGGTAAACAAAGGTTTCTCTAAAGTAGGAGAAATTGTTAAAGAATCTATTAAACAGGTTGAGCAGCTATATATAAACAATGATCAATTAACAGGAATACCTTCGGGTTTCGTCGATTTAGATGAAGTTACCTCAGGTTTCCAGAAATCCGATCTTATCATTCTCGCTGGAAGACCTAGTATGGGTAAGACAGCTCTAGCGCTTAGTATTGCGCGACATGTTGGAGTTGAAGAAGGGAAACGGGTTGCAATTTTCTCTCTCGAAATGTCAAAAGAGCAAATCGTAATGCGATTATTATGCTCGGAAGCTAAAGTTAGTAATTCGCGAGTTAGAAGTGGTAAGTTACAGGATTCGGATTTTCCAAGATTGGTTGATGGCGCCGCTAGGATTGCCCAAGCAGATATTTACGTTGATGATACACCTTCATTACCAATTCTCGAGATGAGAGCTAAGGCGAGGCGACTGCACCGCGAAAGTCCACTAAATATGATCGTCGTTGATTATCTACAGCTAATGAAAGGATCTCAACGAAACTCGGAGCGACGTGAACAAGAAATTTCAGAAATAACAAGTTCTTTGAAAGCTATTGCCAAAGAGCTTTCAGTTCCTGTAATAGCTCTTTCACAATTAAATCGTGCGGTAGAAAACCGTACAGATCGGCGACCATTGATGGCGGATTTAAGAGAGTCTGGTGCAATTGAGCAAGATGCGGATTTGATTGCCTTCGTCTATAGAGATGAAGTGTATAATCCTGAAACGGATGATAAAGGTGTTGCAGAATTGATCATTGCGAAACATCGGAACGGATCCGTGGGTACCGTTAAATTAGGGTTCCAAGGAGAATTTACGCTATTTGTTAACCTTGAAGAAGATGTCGCGGATTACGATTATCTTGGTAGCGATATTGGGTTTAACGAAGAAGAGGAAGAACTAATATAGAATACAGATTTTGTCGGGGCGTGGCGCAGCCTGGCTAGCGCGTTCGCTTGGGGTGCGAGAGGTCGGCGGTTCAAATCCGCTCGCTCCGACCATTATTTTATTCG
Organism: uncultured Bdellovibrionales bacterium; assembly: GCA_964472005.1. Lineage (GTDB taxonomy): Bacteria > Bdellovibrionota_C > UBA2361 > SZUA-149 > DAOLCO01 > CAYYIQ01. Next base: position 3,886 of record CAYYIQ010000001.1, read on the forward strand.
ATTAACATTAAATTTCATTCTATTTCCCTTTTTATCAATTTCCCAGGGCGATATATTCCGAGATTTTCTCTTTGAAATCCGAAAAAATCACCACTTTCACATCTTAGTAAGTTGAGTTTTGGAATGAACTAATTAGACGCCGAAGTGAATCAGCTTCTCAAGTGGAAAGGAGACGAATTACGCAACTTCTTGTTAGTTAAAGTTAATATTTGTCAATCAGGGCTTTAATTTACTTGCCTAAATTGAAAAATTTTCCGATAAATATAAAAACTACTAGACTCTGGTGCAAATGAAAAATAAATCTCCGAATTTCTACTTCGCCTTTTTGATTATTTCCTTAATCTCATTTTTTACGACGGGTTGTAGTATCGTTGGTGTCGATAAAGTCGGTGGCATGTCTTCTTTTGGTGGTTTTGGGAGTCAAGATGGAGTTCCCGCCAAGCCGATGTATCATGTGATTGCGAAAGGTGAAAGTCTTTTGGGTATCTCTGGTAAGTATCAGGCGACACCTGATGAAATCTTACTCTTGAATGGGCTACAGACCACAAATTATTTTAAGGTCGGTCAAAGACTACTTGTGGGGTATCGTTACCCTGAAGACGAAATTATTGACAGTATACCTTCTACAAGAACGGCCTCAGGACTGGATACAAATAATAAACCGAAAGTTGTCAGAGCAAGTTTGAACTCGGACTCGAAAAGTGTTCCTTCTGGTTCAGTTAAATACGAAGGTGGGAGGATCCTCTGGCCTTTGGTGCAATCTGCTCGAATCGTTTCTGGTTTTGGACCAAGATGGGGAACCTTTCATGATGGTTTAGATCTGGCGGCACCTACTGGCACAAAAGTTATTGCGGCTCATTCTGGAACAGTCGCCTACGCGGGTTCTGATTTGGGAGGTTATGGAAAGCTTATTGTGATAAAAGGTGAAGATGGTCTTATCTCTGTTTACGCACACAATAGTGCATTACTAGTATCACAAGGTAAGAAAGTAAGTAGAGGCGATTCGATAGCAAAAGTTGGTGCGACAGGTAAAGCCGAAGGCCCGCATTTACATTTCGAAATACGAACTCGGGACAAGAGAGGTAAGGCAGTCGCTGTCGATCCGCTACCCTTGTTAATTCCAGATGAGAAGACGAAACCGAGATATAGAATAAACGACAGCTTGCAGCCATTATTGGCTTGGCTAGATTGAGTCAAAATGATCACAATTTGATGTAAACTGAAGGTTTCGTAAAATAAATTCTTGAATATAAGCATACTTCAACATGATCTTACTCATATCGCGCACCTCTAAAAGCTCTTAGTTTATCTTAACCCTCCGAGAAAAAAGAAATTTTTTAATGGATAATAATGCCAAATTTGTTTGCTTTAGAACAACAAACATAGTAAATACGCGGTGTTATGCCTTCGTAGCTCAGTAGGATAGAGCACAGGTTTCCTAAACCTGGGGTCAGAGGTTCGAATCCTCTCGGAGGCAATGTGAGTCTAAAGGTCTAGGATCTTTGAAATAATATCTTTCGTTAGATTGTATATAGTATAAAGTATTATTGAGGTTTTTATTAATTTTTTTAATCGTGTGAATCAGGAGATTTTATGAATAAATCTGAGCTTATAGAAAAGATGGCTGAAAAAATGGGTGTTGGCGTTATTCAAGCTGAAGAGCTTATGAATTTAATGTTTGGCAAAATGAAAAGCGCTCTTTTAAAAGGCGATCGAATCGAGATAAGAGGATTCGGAAGATTCAAGGTCAAGGAATATGATAGCTACATGGGTAGAAATCCAAAGACCGGTGAAAAAATTCAAGTTGCGCCTAAGAAGTTGCCGACATTCAAATTGGGTAAAGAACTTAAGAAGAGATTGAATGGCGGAGTCTTACCAGGTGTAGACGGAGAGTAATTTTTTTCTGCATAGTAGTATAAAGTAATTAAATATTGAGAGTAAAAATAAAATGTCAATCGACTATTTAGAAGATCTAGAAAAATCAGTAGATAACGGTTCTGATTTATATGTATGTCCAGGAGTGCAATCATCGGAGTGGGAAATATCTTCGGATATAGAGACACTAGAAAAGAAAGCGCAACGTACAGCTAATGCTTCTAAGTATCAGTGTCATATTTATCGCTTGATTAATAAGGGCGATGCATTAAGTGACGACGCGTTTCTAGTGGTAAGAAAAATTTTGGATCCAACAGCTAAAGGCGAGCCAAGATTCCAGTGGAGTATCGTTGATACAAAAGAAGCCGCCGAAATGATGAGAGACGTGAGTCAGGGACCAAGCCCGTATTTTGGTGCGAGCATCGAGAAAACTTTTGAACCTGCAAAGTAGTTTAAAATGAAATTACCACAAAAAATTACGGTGTCGAAACTTGTCAGTGGACGTTACGGCACCGAGCCAAAACCTTTAAGTTGGGATGAACGAATCTCGGGTGTTGATGTAGTTCTTGATTCTGACGGTCTCGAATTTCAACTCGACTCATCTGGTGACCAAGGTTCTCCAGTTGAAGGATGGGAAGTCGTTTTGACGGGTGAGGGGACTTCGGCCGGTACTTATAAATGGACTCTGTACGGAATCTCTAATCCATCTCGCACGGCCTAATTGTCTGACAGCGTTCTTTGCATTAGATTTTTCTCATCAAAGGCGCTTTCAACTAAATTTGATTTTTAGTTGCTGTTTTGTGTGTTTTGAATAGTTCTAAGCTTTAACTTCGTCTATTTCAATACGAATGATTTTACTATCTCGTCGACAACATCCTTCATCGCTAATACACCTAAAGCATCGCCATTCTCAGATACGATAGGAACGTGTCGAAAGCCACCTTCGGTCATGAGCTGCAATGCGTAACCCAGTGGCGATGTCATTGATACAGTCATTGGATTAATCGTCATCAAACTACCTATTTCAACAGATTCTTGTTTGACCTGAGATAGAACAACCTTTTTTAAAACATCTCTTTCTGTAAATATACCCAAAAGTTTATCATCTTCGTCGCAGATAAGAACTGCTCCACCTGACTCATCTTTCAATTTCTCTAGTACGCCACTGAGTGGCGCGTCTGGTAGAACCATGATGGGCGGTTTGGGATTCAGTAATCCAATGCTTTTAGAGAGATAGTGTGCGTCTAATTTCATTTTGCCTTTACTTTAATTTTTAACTAATAGTTCACAACTAATATTACTAAAATTTTTCATACTGAACGTCTTCTCTTCCCAGTCGTATAGAAGTGAAAAACTTTCGAGCTTATCCTCTTCAATTTTATAAACAGATTCCTCTGCCTTTACGATAAGGTTTTGATATGAACCTTTTACCGCATTCAATTGAGAATATTTAACTTTTTTCGAATTTACTTTTAACTCATTTAAGTTCTTTGTCTCTATTTTGATATTTGTTAAAAGATTTCTAATCGCTATTAGAGATTCCTTAATCTTTGTTTGGTGACTGGTCGATAGACCACGAATAGAACTTTGATTTTCTATGAATGGTCCTAGAAACAGTTCTAGACGCGTTTTTTTTTCAACAAGACTGTCTAGTACGCTTTTCATGCGGACGTACTCAATACCTGCTTCTACCGGATTTAAAAATTCCACAATCGTCGTAACACCACTTGAATTTCCGAAGTAGTTCGCTTCAATTCCACAAGCAGTGGAAATTTTGGAAGCATAAACAGATCCACTACACAAAACTAAACTGGAGGAGTGGACGTGAGACCTGACTATTGAGCCCTTAATTTCAACGATATCTCCGGCAAAAACTCTTGCATTTTGTAATGCCTCAGCAACTAACTTTAGGTGAGCGCTGATCGTATGTTGGTTATCAGACCCTTTTTCAAGATAGCTTGCTAGGCCTTTGTCTGTGACATCTTCGTCCAGTACTATACCGTCAATTTTAATGCTTCCTTCGCGAGATATGATATTTGAGTGATTCACGTTACCTGATATTTTAATGTCCTTTAACGCATCAACTTTAAAACCTTCTTTTACATCACCATTTATCTCAATTTCATTTTCGAAAATAATACTACCAACTTTATGATCAATATTGCCTCTAATTTTTAGTACGGTCTCCAAAGAGATTGAATAACTGTTTTTAAATTTGTTTTCCGAAATTACTCTTACGTAACCATTTTCGTCGGCAATTATTTCCTTGAAAGGGTGATTTTGTTGCGATTTAAGTCTTAAATTTTCACTCAATACTAATTCAACTTCTTTCCCAGGTGTAAACTGTATGGTGTTATTTAAAACGTCAAAACCATCCGTTCCAGGCTTTGGCTCGTATAGTCTTGCAATGACCGCGCCGTGCATGATGGAGTCATATTTTTTTTGAAATCTATTGTTAAAATCGTAGATACCTTCAAAGGATTCACTCAATGGCTTGATCATTAATAGAAATTTGCCGTCAATTCCAGGTTTTGGATTTTGACCCTGCGCAATTTTTCTTTCAGCTGAAGTTCCGTTTTTAAACAGAATTTCGAATGCATTTTGTAATATTTTAACATCAATTAATTTTTCTGAGATCTTTGATTCAATCCAAGCACAGACTTCTGTTTTGAATTCTTCACGATTGAATTGTGATATGACGAACTCGCTATTTTCATCCTTAATGAACTCAATGAACGCTTTCATTAAATTTTCTCTAAGTCTCAACGTGACAAGCACTCCTTGAGTTGAGAATTCAAAATTTTGAGTTGATAGGTCCATATGAGAGACATATCGGCAGATTTAGGAATAAAGTTTCTAGTTATAGGAGTTGTAAGGTGTTAATGCCTTATAAGTAACCTTATCGGGTATAGAGTGGGTTATTCGATCGACGTCTACCCTTAGGTCTAGTCAGGCTTCTAATATTGAGCAGCATAAACAATCAGTTAGTAACCCGTCTATTTACTCACTTTAAAGAGATTATTCCCATTTGAAGCGTTTTAAGGCCGCTCGCGCCTCTTTTGAGTCAAGAAACTCAAGTGCGAGTCCTGCAGACATCCTGATTTCTTTCTCAGGATCGTTAAGTAGTTCAATTAGTTTTTCTGTGGAGCGAGTTTGAACCGCATTGATTTTACCCAGGCATTGCGCGGCTGCAGCTTTAACACTCTGGTCACCGCTGCTAAGAAGTTCAAATAGATCGTCTTCAAGTTCTTGAGCTTTGTCTTGGATCTTTCCGATAGCTAAGCATAGAGCAACCGGAACCTTTGGATAAGAATCGTGCAAGGCTTTGCCTAGAATTTTGAAATCTAGATCTGGGGACTCTTCAATCACGCTGTAAAGAGCTTCTGCGGCGTGAAGTCTAACAGCTTTATCTAAATTTGTTAGTTGTTTTAGATACGAAGAAATTGAACCAACTTCTTGATAAGAAGCCCAAGCTTTCATCGCATCATCTGTTCCAATCTTTCGCAATGCCTCTGCTGACGTCCATCTGACATCGGGATCTTGATCTGTCAAAGCAACATTAAGAGGTTCAATACAATTTCCGATACTGGCAACGGCCCTTAAATTTCCAATTGCCTTTGCAGCTTCGATTCGAATATCTGCATTAGTCTCCTTTAAGCAGTCAACCATAACTCCAAGGGATGATTCTGCTATGGGACCCATGTTTCCTAGAGCTGAGATACATCCTAGTTTAACCTGGACATTATCGCTATGTATTGCGTTAATTAGATCGGGCACAGCGTCGGGTCCCAGCATACTTAAGGACCAACTAATTGCCTTGTTCAACTCCAGAATGTCTTTCTTTAAGAGTGAGATTAAGAGATGAATTGTTCCGATAGAATCAGGACCAATTTTACCAAGAGAATAGACCGCCGATCTTATCTCACTTTCATCATCCCTTGAAAGACACTCTTCTAATTTTTTAATAACGGGCAGTCCGCCATTCCCAATATCACCAAGAAATGGAATTGAAGCTTGTCTTACCAATCGGTTATTGTCGTCAGTAGCTGCGATTATCTTTGGTACGGCCTCGTGATAGAATTCAATTGTTTTTTTTACATGAGTAAGAGATCCAATGGCCCTAACCCTAATTTGCCAATCTTCATTATCTAGATCTTCAAGGTAAGACCTCATTTGGAATAGTTCTCGAGCGTCTCTTAGGTTATCTACTTCATGCGACATAATTTCAATAATCTCTTTTTCTATTCGTGAAATTTAAAAGCCTTAACATTCTCCATCCTAACTCGGACTCAATTAGGCGTAGGTTTCCAAAGGAGAATTCGTAATCGACCTTATTTCTTACAATTACCTACAATTACTACTCTTTTTATTGCTCTAAAAAACAAAAATGAGTACTAATTATCGATCATTGAGTCAGATACCTTTAAAAAATCTGAAAATATTTCCAGCATTGGGTTTAATAAGTCCTAACTCATTCACTTAAGTGGCCAATTCCTATTGAATAATTCTTCTTGCCGAAATCTGGAGACAGTAATAAATTAGCCTCATGCCCGATAAGTTCACCCCTGCCATTTCTGAAACAAACACTGAATCAACGTTTACTGGTTCTAACGATCTCTTTTTTTCCGGTAAAATTTCGGATGAATTTTTACTGCCAATAATAGAAAGCTATATCCGTTATTACGCGAGCGGAGATGGTCATACTGCTAAGGCAAAGAAGAATGATCTGGCCCATTTTTTAAAATTTCTCTCAAAGGGAGGGATTCCCCACGATAAGATTTTAGTCCTCGATTGGACAATGCATAAAACAAGAGATTTTGTAGATCAACGAATAAAGATAGGTGAATCACCTTCCACGGTTTCCCGAAGGTTAGCGACCTTAAAACATTTAGGAAGAACTCTCTCGGAACGTGTCGTTGGGTTTATTAATCCAGCACGAGAAGTTAAAGCACCGGTTTTTCAACTGGCAAAACCACAAGGGCTTGACGATAATGAAATTAGACTCCTAAAAGAATACGTAGACAAAGAACTGCGAACTGAATCGTATAATTTCTTGAAAATTCGAAATGCTTTGATACTGGAATTTCTATTATCAACAGGCTTAAGAGCAGATGAAATTCGCTTACTAGTTAGGGGCCAATTTGCTGAGAACTTAAATTGGATCCAACATGTTAAGACTAAGGGGAAACGATTTAGAGATGTATATTTATCTGAGACACTTCGCCCTTTTATTCTCAGTTATATGGAAAATGCAAAGCAAGAGATAATCTTAAAATTTCCGAGTGCTGCGAAGTTTTCAAAAAAAGAATGGGATTTTTTCCCCTTTCTAGTTAGTACGCATCGAGCCTCAATTTTCGACCCTGCTAGTTTTGCGTTAGCACCAAAAACTCTTTGGACTATTATTTCAGATTTTGGAAAAGCAATTAGGATTGAAGAAGGTAATCAGATCTCTCATATTCATCCGCACAAGTTACGTCATACCTTTGCTCATGGACTCCTCAATTCAACCAAAGACGTCCGAATTGTGGCTCAAGCGTTAGGTCATAGCGACGTTAGAACAACGATGCGTTACACAGAAAGAACACACGAGGAATTAGCAGCTGCAATTGAGAAGAAAGAATCTAAAAAGTGATCGGTTTAAAAATATCAAGACTCTGCCAAATCCCTATGTTAATATCTATGAAAATATTTAATTTGCAAAATAAGTGTTATTACTTCACGTCTATTTGCGGTTAGATATTTCGCATAAGGCCTTTCATTAAGGTCTAACAACTTGTTGCTAATTATTGTTTTTTCCTATTATAATTAGGTTAATCATTTATCCTTTAAGAGAAATTTATGGAAATTCAGCAATTAAAAGGCTTTCACGCGGTAGCCAAGTATCGAAACTTCACAATCGCGGCGCAAAAAACACAAAGGACCCAGCCCACTATTAGTTTGCAAGTCAAAGCCTTAGAGGATGAACTAGAAGTCAAACTGTTCGAAAGATTAGGACCTAAGAGGGTAAATTTGACTCCTGAAGGAAAGATTTTTCTAGAAATAACTGCGCCAATCCTTCAAGATTTTGTGCAATTGAAAACAAAATTCAATGAGGCAAGAGGCCATTACCATACTAGTAACGTACAACTTGCGACTCATAGTTCAGTAATGATCTATCTATTGCCAAATATTATCAAAGAATTTAAAGAACGCTACCCTCAAGTAAAACTTTCGATTTTAAACCGGACAAGAAAAGAAATTTTAACGATGGTTGAAAATGGAGATGTCGATTTTGGTATCTCGTCGGTTGATGTTTTTCCACCAACACTCGAATATCAAATATTCTCATCATTCAACAGGATCTTAATTGCAAATAAGGAACATCCTATTGTTCAAAATAGTAATATAACGCTAAAGGATATTGCTTCTTACCCTCTTGTCGTCCCGACCCCAGATTCTAATACAAGAAGAATGATTGATGCGGTGTTTGCGGCAGAAGATCTCCAATATGAAATCACTATGGAAGTAGTTGGGAGAACCGCCATTAAAACATATGTCAATATGAATTTAGGTCTATCAATCATCAATGAGTATTACGTTTCAGAAGAAGATAAGAAACATTTATTTATTAAGAATATGAGTAAGCATTTTGGTAAAGCTGAAACTGGAATTGTGTTGCGTAGAGGACGACTACTTTCGAAGCCGGCTGAAGAATTTATCGCAATACTTCAAAGGCAAGTAGCTTTAGATAAGAGGACGTCAATTTAATACAAATTATTAATTGAAGTTCTCTTATCTGTTTCACTTTTCGTTCTATAATAAAACCATCTATCTGCAAAAGTGGAATGCTTAATTCAATTTAAATTTCTAATCAAATCCATTGGATTGAACGGCTTTGAAACAAATTTTTCGAACGTCGATAGTTCTAACTCCTTCTCTATTTCGGTTTCGGGATAACCACTAGAAATTATAATTTTAGACTTGGGATAAGCTTCCCTAATTTGGTCGAGATAGTGGATGGTATTTAGACCAGAAATTTCATAATCCATGATTATCCAATCCGGAGCGAGGTTGGAATTTTCCTCGAAATGCATAACTGAGTCGAACTTTTTTGGTTTAGTAAAACTGTCTATTTGCTCATGTGCACCAGCAGCATCTGAAATACATGTCACGTGAAAGCCTTTTTGTTCCAAAATTTCTTTAAGTGTATCCAGTACTGGTTTATCGTCTTCAATCAATAAGACTCGGTTTTTTATCATTAGCTTATCTCCTGTCTAACCTACGATATTAGAAAGTCTCCGCCTCTTTTAAGAAGAAACAGCGCTTAACTTGGTAGCCCCTTATTCGAATGTACGTAGTTCTCTCTGAAAAAGATCAAGTGCTACCTTTTCATTATAACCGGATAGATAGGCCAAAAGTAAAGATTTAATTCATTTAACTTAAACTTTGTGTCTTAACTCAAACGCTCTACGTCTTTTTCCCACTCAAATTGCAATCCAATTAATCGATTGTCAGGTGATTTCAGAATCTTAGATGGTAACCAGGGATTGAACACTTTAAATTCAAAATACCTAGTGTTTTCCGATAGATTCAGTGAGAGTTTTTCGCCGGGTTTAAAGGTTAGAGAATCTCCATACTTTTCTCCATATCGCAATTCAATGGATTGGTTTGGATTTCCGTTAAAGATAGTTAGTTCTCTCGATTGTCCTCTACCAGTCGGATCAAAGCAGATTTTTCCGCGTGATCCTGACCACCGATAGTACCCTACTTCATTATCCAAATTCTTTTGTTTTTCTATTGAGTGAAAACCATAAGAGCGATTTTCTTCATTGTAGGGAGGCACGCAAATCTGCAATAAAAGATAGATGCAAGAAACGAATAGTAGGGTTGGGAGATTTCTTACTGACCTTGTATCAATCAAGTTCGCATCTGAAATCATAACAGATATAAGAATAATAAAAATTAATTTAAATTCTATAAAATTTAAATGGGGACCAAATATAAGACTGATCATTATAATCAATAAGATCAGTCTAGCTTTTTTCCCGATAGGTCCTAAATTTTGATTAAATAGGATAAAAAGCCCTGAAAGGAATAAAATTAACGCAATCACTCCACCTTCGCTTGCGAGTTGAAGATAGTAGTTATTAGCGTTATCTCTCCATATTCCCAAATTAATATCGGTAGCTTTTGCTAGTTGTTCTTGCATGAAATAAAATCTACCAAAACCTAACCCCAAGATTGGATATTCGGCAACAGCCTCTAAACCTAGTTTTAAATAGACTATTCTGCTGTTGAGTTGCTCTAGCATTGATGTTGGATTTAGAGTCGAATAAAGTCTTTGCAAACTAGGGGGTAATGAATCTCTAAAACCTATTGTTAAAAATAAAAGAGTGAAAACTAAAGCCAATAGTTTCTTGATGTGTCGTTTTATTAGAGTTTGATTTTGAAATATCAAACTTAAACTCGCTAAAATAAGAACTAAGAAAAAACTGCGTGATCCAGAAAACATAGAGAGACAGAAATAAATTATGGATGCAATAATATTCGTTTTCCAGGTTTCTTTATTTGCAAAAAACATTAAAACTAAGATGAATACTGCACTCATTATTCCAAAGGCATTTGGATCACTAAATATTGAGGAATATCTTCCAACACTAACCCAAAAATTGTTATTATTTAAAGAAGTAAGCGGGGTTGGATGATATATTTGAAAAAGCAGAACTGTCATTGCTATTGGTAAAGCTAGCAAGATACCGAGACGTACACCACGAACAATTTTTTGAGGATCCCCCACTTTTTTTAGTAGTAATGGGAGAAAGAAAATTGAGAGATATTCAAGAAAATTAACCGTCGGCCAAAAAACATGTGCTGTTATATGGTTAAAATTTTCTAAGATATATTTTGAATCCGTCAGTAAAATATTGTCTTTCACCAGTATGAAATCTAGATCAACTTTGAAAGTTCTAATCAAAGATCCAAGGAGTGAAATAGAAAAAAGGAGGTAGAATATTAAATACCGATTGATGCCAAGTTTGCTAATTGATGTGGATGAAATAGCTAATGTAAAAACAGCAATTTGAACACAGATTCTCGCATAAGAATCTCCGAACCAGCTAGTTGAAAGTAGAATGACGAATAAAAGGGCATAGTCAGTTTCCGTTGCCTTGTCACTATTGATTTTGATGCAACTATAAGTAAGTGAGAAAAATATAAGCAAACATACAAAAATCGAGAATGAGTTTTCGACAGAATATTTATAGATTGCAGTTTCTCCGATATTTATTGTAAGCAAATATACGATCGAAAATGATAATAGTGAGATTAGTGATCTATTTCGCATTTGTATTTATTATTTGAAAACGAAATTACACAATTTTCTGCAAATGGTGAAAGGAAACTATCCGAACCTTTGGAAAGTGACTTCAAAAGAATCTTTTGATTCGGAATTTCCGGAAGCTTAAAGATAGACACATCTTTAATTCCCCCGGAGAAGACATCGTATTTTGGATTACCAGATGTAATTTGAAGATTATCTACACTCTCAATATTTTGCAATTTTGCGAGGGGCAAGGTTCCCATTTCGATTACGTTTTTTTCCAACTCACCTTCTTTCTTCATGTAACCAGACATAAAATTTCCTGGGCTAATTACGAAGGTGATTTCGTAAAAGTTGTCTTTCACAAAGTCTACCGGTGCAAAAGTAAACCAACCCCCACTACCTTTTTGATCTTGCAAATAGACCTCGAATCTACTGGAACTTTCCACTCTACGGATCGCCACAGCCCAACCAGTAGCAGGAATTGTCTTTTTGTTGAATTTAGCCACTAACTTTTGTCGCTTTCTCAACTCAGAAGGCACGTTGATTTTCAGAGAAAAATTTATTACGTAAATTTCATCTACCTTGAAATTCAAAGATTCTTCCACTGCAAGAGAAACTGCTTTTGGGGAAATTTCTTTCATTTCGACATCAAGTTCGTCGCCGATTTTAGTGTCTTGTCGAATATTTCGATCTTCGCGATGTCGCAATTTAGACACAGTGCTACTTTCAACAAGGATAAGGTAAAGAGAAAAAGAAATGATTGCAAAAACTAATATCTTTATTACTAATTTTAAACTCATATTTAGTGATTTATTTTATAGATGTGGCTACCATTCGAATCGAATAAGTGCTTATCAGAAAGAGATTATTAAGGATAATTATTTGTAAGAGAATCACGACATATTTAAGACTAAATCAGAGTTCATCACAAAAAAAAACCTCAAGCAATATAAATACTGCTTGAGGTTTCAAGATCGATATTAGAAAAATTATCGAGTACTACTCTTCGATTTTCTCGGAATCTTCAGCTGCTTCTAACGCGTCAGTTTCTTCCTTTTTCTTAGTCGCTTTTTTCTTTGCGTTCATTTCCATTTGAATTCTAGCTTGTTCAGCTGCCTGCTTTTCCTCTTCAGGAGTAGCCTGAGCACCTTCAACTAAAACTGTAAATGTTCCATTAACTTCGGAATGAAGCTTAATACCGACAGTGTGTCGACCTAGTTTTCTTAGTGGTTCTGAAAGAATAACTCGTCTTCTATCAACATCAATATCCTTCTGAGTTTTTAATGCTTCAGCGATATCTTTTGTGTTAATAGAACCGAATGTTCTTCCGCCGCTACCAACTCTAAGGTTAACGGTTACTGCATTACCTTTCCACTCTTCGACTGCTTTTAAAGCATTCTCTTTCAATCGTTTCTTCTTTGAAACGATCTGGTTCATTCTGTGCTTGATAGCTTTACTACTTCCAGCGTTCGCTTCAACAGCAAACCCTTTTGGAATGAGAAAATTTCGTGCATAGCCCGGACGAACCTTAACTAATTCTCCGATATCTCCTACTCCGACAACGTCCTCAATTAATAAAATTTCCATATTCAATTCCTACTTAATATTTAGCTAATTTAAAAATTATGGTGATTAAACCGATGCTGATTTTCCGTCAGTATCTGAATCGTCTGAGTCAGAGTTGTCGTCGTCATCTGCGCCATCAGAGTCACTTGTTTTACTACCAAATTGACTTTGTGGAGGTCTGTACCCATAAGTAAAATCACTCTTCAATCGACCATCTAGATCTGGTGAATAAGCGTTCTTTGTAACTACAAAGCTTCTTAAAACCTCATCCATCAAATGCAATTGTCTGTTTAAATCAGCTATGACTGTACTCTCACCTGTTAGGTTTGCAGCAACAAAAAGGCCATATTTATAATTGTTGATTGGATATGCTAATGATCTTCTGCCCCAAATTTCGCGCTTCTGAAGTTCGCCATTATGCTTAGTGGCAACTTCTGCGATTTTCGAAATACGTTCTTGAACGGTTTCTTCTTGGGTATTTGGATTAAACACAACAAGTATTTCGTATGTTCTCATTTTTGTAGTAATCATTTTTCCTCAGTCTTTCTTTCTATTTTTTTAATCTATTTTTACTTGAAAAATCTTTTCCTAAAAATTTTCTAACGGTTTCTTCACCATCAGCAACAAATAATTTAATAGCTTCGGCACCAATTTTTATCGATTCCCCAAGCAAATTTAAATCCTCACCATATGGTTTGGTTAAAACCCAATCTTTAACTTCCATCGAAGGAGTTTTAGAAGACCGTGGATGACCAATTCCAACACGTAATCTAAAAAACTGGTCCGAACCTAATCTAGAAATAATATCCGAAACACCGTTATGTCCGCCTGCTGAACCAGCAAACTTAATTTTGACTGTTCCGCAGGGAAAATCTAAATCATCATAAACCACGAGAAGCCGTGTATCAGAATTCATCCATTTTAAAGCCTCGTAAACCGAAGTTCCACTGAGGTTCATAAAGGTTTGAGGTTTGATCGCTAAAAATTTAACATCGGACTTATTTGACTCAACCGAATCCTCTATCTTTAAGGATTTAAGTTTTTTGTCTTCCGACCAACTAGTTGCGGTCCTACCATACTTTCTTATAAATTCGTCAACTACTAAAAAACCTACGTTATGACGAGTTTCCTCGTACTTTCTACCGGGATTTCCTAAACCAACTATCAGCACGCCGAAATCCCTATTTAAACATTAATGAAAAATGTAAGTGCCTATTTTTTTGCGGCTGGCTCAGCGGCTGGAGTCGCTGCAACTGCTGCAGTTTCTTCCTCTACTTCGGCGACCTTACTCTTTCTATCAACCATTGCGGTAACAATTGTTAACCCGGATGGACTTTTTAATGAAATGTTCTCTGGCAATGGAATATCGGAAGCATGTATCGAATCACCAGGAGCTAATTTAGATGCGTCCACTGTAAAACCCTCTGGGATTGCAGTAGGAAAACATTCAATTGAGATATCGTAAGCAGTTTGATTCAGAGTCGCAGTACCTTCTTTTACAGAATTTGGAACTCCAGTAACTGTAACAGGTACGCTTACAACAACATTGTGATCATGGGCCACTGCGATAAATTCAACGTGCATTACTTGACCTTTTATAGGCTCGATTTGCACATCTTTAACCAAAGATAGCTTGCCATTTAAGTCAGACTCACCTTTGAACATGAAAATTTGAGTATGAGGTTTTCCTCGGGCACTCATAATAAAAGAGTGTCTATCTAAAGTGACAGAGACCGATTCACCACCTGGTTGATAAACAACTGCTGGTAATTGTCCCGCTTTTCTTAAACGACGTGAATTGGATGAACCTATAGTTTCACGACCGGTAATTTGAATTTCGATTGTTTCCACAGAAATATGCCCTTAACTGGCTAAATAAAGATTATAAAGTTGGCATCACTTATCAAAAGTGAGCAATAGACTCAATAGCATTTAGCTCTAAAGTTCACTAATTTTCACTAAATTTGGTGAGATTATTGACTATTACGTGATATTTTTCAATTTTAGAGACTATTTTCAAGTAAGATAGCGAAAAAGCGCTAGCAAATCCAGTTATCAACTAAATTAGTAGCCAATTAGATCAAGCATGCAATTCCGCCTACTCTGTCGATATTTAAAGTACACTAGGCTTACGAATTAAAATCGCCTGAAATGCGGAACCAATAGTTTATTGATATGAAATTGGGTCTTCTTTTCCTAGCTTCTTAAAAGCTTCCTTCCGGAGCGTACAGGCATCGCAAATCCCGCATGAATGACCTTCACTGTTAGGATTGTAACAAGTTATAGTTTGAGAGTAGTCAACTCCTAACTCAAGACCTCTTTCTATGATCTGAGCCTTAGTTAAATTAATTAAAGGAGTATGTATCCTAATTGAATTCTCTTCCGTTCCTATTCGAGTCGCAAGATTTGCCATTATCTCAAAAGCCTTAAAATAGTCAGGACGGCAATCGGGATAACCACTGTAATCTAAATTATTTGCGCCGATGAAGATATCGTTAATTTTTAAGACCTCTGCCCATGCTAAAGCATATGTTAAAAAAATTGTATTTCTTGCTGGGACATATGTTGAAGGTATCCCTTGTCCAATTTCTGCAAGACTACGACCATGCTCTACTTCAAGGTCGCTGGTTAGCGAAGAACCGCCAAAAGACCCAAGATCTATGGTTACCATTTTATGCTGTAGGATTTTATTGTCGCGTACTATTCGTTCTGCGGCTTTGATTTCAAATTTATTCCTTTGACCGTATTCAAAAGTCATTGCAAAAAGCTCTGTATACCCTTTGGAGGATGCTATTTTCACAACAGTTGAGGAATCCAGCCCTCCTGATAACAGCACGATCGCTTTCTTGCTATGACCCATACGCTGATTGAAATTCTAAGGTTCTTCTGGTGAGAATAAAACACTCACTGACTCATCGAGATGAATACGTTTTATCGCTTCTGCTATTAACGGTGCTACTGAGATTTTGGTTAACCAATCAGATGTGTCTTTCGTAACCAAGTCAGAATGGTAAATAGAATCGCTTGTTATGAGCTGTTTAATATTGCTTTTCGGTAGTGCTACTTTTGCATTTCCAGATAGTACAGCATGTGATGCTAAGGCATAAACTTCAGTAGCACCTTGTTCAAGTAACGAGTCCGCAGCTTTAATCATCGTGCCGCCTGTATCGATCATATCATCTACAATAATTGCAGCCTTACCTTTAACATCACCAACAACGTTCATTTCAGCGACTTCATTTGGTCCACTACGACGTTTATCAATAATAGCTAATCCGCAGTTCATTCTTTTTGCGTAGGCTCGCGCCCTCGCAACACCACCAGCATCTGGTGAAACGATAATTAAATCCTTATCGTAAAAACATTCGTTCATATAATTCAATAGAACAGGACGTCCATAAAGATTATCAACTGGAACATTAAAAAATCCCATTACCTGTCCGGCGTGAAGATCCATTGTCAAAACTCTGTCGCAACCAGCGCACACTATGATATCCGCGACTAATTTGGCTGTGATTGCAACTCTCGGTTTTGTTTTACGATCTTGTCGCGCGTATCCAAAATATGGAAGTACGGCTGTAATGCGTTTTGCACTCGCCCTTCGAAGTGCGTCCATCGTAATCAAAAGTTCCATCAAATGATCATTGCCGGGACTACTCGTACTTTGAATTATGAAAACATCTTTACCTCTGACATTTTCCCTAATTTCAACTCCGATTTCGCCGTCACTGAAACGTCTGACATCTGACGATGTTAGCTCTACGCCAAGTTCAGCTGAGATTGATTTTGCTAGAGGTGGATTAGACCTCCCTGCTATTATTGCAAGATTTCCGCGCACAATTTTCCGTGGTAGATTTTGATAACTAGTTAATGTTAATCTTATTTATTAAGACTGTCTAGTGTTTGGCAAATATTTTAACTTTTACTAACGCTGTTATTAGTGGGCAATACTTACATGTGCCTTATGGCTAAGTGTTGGTTTTGATTTTTACTTGTTAATTTATTGCTTGCTACGAATTTTTCTTAGAGACCGTAGGTACGAATGGCGAATATTAAGGTTGATCAACATATTGAGAACAAAGTATGCTTAAATAACCTTAACCTTTTAAGCATGATGGAGGGTTGGGATGCGTGGCCGTCGAACAAGCTACTACTACTTTTATCAAGTAAACTTCTCATTAGCTTGACTCCTAATATTGTATAAATCACAATAAAAGGAGCTGGGCGGGGAGGGATCGAACCTCCGATGGCTGGACCAAAACCAGCTGCCTTACCGCTTGGCTACCGCCCAATATTTTTTTATGCAAAAGAAAGAAACCAAATGCGAGAGCGCGTTTATCACGACTATTCATTCCCTTCAAGCCTTGTTTTTGAAAAAAAATAACGCACTTCTATAGTCAACTTTAAAATGATGGTCGATTTAACTCTTTTGACGCAGTTTTTTATGACTAGCAGGCTTATTTGGTCTATTTGTGAGCCTAACGAGGTATTACAAAGACAAACTCAAATCTAGCGAAAATCGCGGTACTTAGAGCAACCTGGCCGCTTTTAGTCGACTTTCAAAATAAGCTCTGTCCCAGAGTTTTTTTTTAAAAATGTATGGCAGATTCTTCCACCCACCAATTTTTACCCATGGAGTTTTTAAATCCAGTCTTAACTTCGCTTAGATTTTGATTACTTTCAAAAAAGGAAACCAAGGAACTACCACTGCCTGACAAGAATGAAACACTCGCTCCCTTTTCAAGAAAATAGTTTTTTGCAGATCTTAAATCAGGAATTTGTGAAAAAACGTTTTCTTCAAAGTCGTTATAAAAATATCGCTCGACCGACCCCGCTAGCTGCACCTCGCGACCGCCTATGCCGTCAATCAATTTAGCAATCTCGCTAGGGAATTCTCCTTGCAACATCCCACGTAGATATTTTAACGATAAAAGTCCCCTTTCCTCATGCTCAACAGATTTCTCACTTCTCCTTCGATTTAGAGAAGAGTATGCTAAAGATGTAGCCGAACCGATCGGAGGCTTACTAATCAAAACTTTTAAGTCTTTGATTGAATTTGTCGGATTGCGAATAACGAACAATTGATCCGAACTCATTAGAGAGAAAGAAGGATTTTCAAAGAGACAAGGGTATACGTCCGCACTAACTTGTTTAGCGACGTTTATAATATCAACATCTGGAATTGAAAATTCACGTTGGAGTAAACGCAAAGCACAAGCAGCGTCCGCACTACCTCCGCCCAAGCCCGCTTCACTTGGCAAATTCTTAAAAATCTTAATTTTAACGTCCGCAGACTTATCTATTTTATTTAAAAGTAAACTAACCGCCTTCTGGGCATCATTTTTTTCATTCGAGACAGAATCTAAGTAGTCACTGGGGTCGATCTTTTGATATTTGAGGTGTTCCTTTAGTTGCTCAGAGAGACTAACTTCAGTTGTAATTTTAGCGCTGTCACTAGGTCGAATCTCTATGCAAACATCATCTGAGATATCGAGTCTGACATAAAAAGTTTCAATCCGATGTAAGTTGCTTTTAACGGACCGATCACCTACCCCGAGAAACAGATTAGTCTTTGCCCAAGCCCTACCTTTAATTAAAGATGATTTTACAGCTAGATTCTTGTTAGATTTCATTTGCACGAATTAGTTTTATTCTGATAATTAAGCAAAACTTAGTTCAGCCTTTTACTTTAGATAGGCCTACGAAGTAAATTTTAAGTGTCGCGTTTAACCTAAAATAATAATTGTTAATTTTATTATAAGTAGCTTTGGCCATATCGAGAAATTAGGTTAAAAACTTTTATCTTTATACTGTTTGCTTTTAAGTTCATTTAGCAATAATTAAACGCGGTTACTGAAGTACATAAATATCATCTCAATTAGAACCCATTTCGAGGGATGAGAATATAAATATGTAATAGAATTTGTGAACTGGCTTAGCTAGTTTTTTTAATAAACGTAAATGATTAATAGAATGTGGTGAAAGTATGGAGGGGTCAGGAATTTCTTATCCTAAATGTCAAAAGTGTAATCAAGGCGTGTTGATACCATTGTCTGACTATGGCCAGGAAGGTGCAGCAGTGACTTACAAAGCCTGGGTTTGTATAAATCCGGAATGTGGTTTTTCACTTAGAATCGATAAAGGTGAAGTCACATACGGACGTAAGGTTCAACCGAAGTCTTAAAATTCACAAAAACTGCTTAGTACTTCACTAGTGTAGAATTTCAATTGGAAATTTTATTTATTGGTGCAGTACTAAGCTCGCAAACTATAATTTAACTCTGACTACATCCCGAATTTTCGATCGCTTAATATCCATACACGAAATTCATCTTCAAAAATCTTCAGACCGTCGCACGTGTCGATCAACATAATCCAGATATAATTAATGCTTATAGGGATATTAGAACACCGGTTTACGGTAAGTGACTAGTCTTTCCACCAGGAGATCGAGATACCTAACCCACAATAAAAACTTTGCCAATATCAGCTGGCAGTGTTTAGCTCAAAGGAATTTCCAAGAGAGCTTTATTTTTTAACTGTAGAAATCTAATCTTTCTTTCGATCTCTCCAGTAGGCAAGGTGTGTAGTTCTCCCGTGACTCCCATTAACGCAGGTGCCGAACTAATTGACACAACTTCTTTACCTTCGATTGGTTGAAAACTTGATGTTTGATACGCATTTAGGATAAATTTAGTTGCATCATAACTTTGAGCAGACAGTAAATCTGGCAGCTCTTTATAAGTAGCTTTATAATTTTCAACGAAGTTTTTGACAATTGGATCTTGAGAATTAGGATTAAACAAACTTACCAAAAATATCCCCTCTAACAATTGAGAATAAATTGATACTTGCTGCAAGTCGGCAGTAATTGCGGACCCGAAAAGAGGTATGGTGCTTAGTTCTGGATTTTGTTTTATTTCCCTTAATAATGGTTCTAACCTCGAAGGTAGGTCAACTACTACTATGCCCTGGGGACGACTCTCCACAATTTGCGAAACAGCTGCAGCAATACTTTGTAAATCGTTATTCGAATATTCAACAATTCGATAAGAATTTTGAGGGTTTTTCCCATTTAAACTAAGCGCGGCATCTTTAAACTCATAACCAAGTTCATCATTCGGCAAAAATATTAGCAAATCACTGAGTCCTAAATTTTTTCGGGCAAATTTTGAGATTTCAGCTAGTTGATTCTCCACAGTCGCTCCTAGCCTAAATAACCCGACCGAGGAATCAGGCAATCCACGTTTTTTCGCAAAAGTTATTGCGGGCACACCTAAGCTTGCACTGATAGATGAAATCTCTTCAGTGTCCTTAACAAGTAGAGGCCCGAAAATAGCGCTAACTTTTTCCATGTTTACTAGCTTAAGGTAGGCCTGTGTTGGAGCAAATACATTAGAATCTTCTCTAAGAAGAGGTGTAGCAATCGATGACTCGTTAAGCGCAAGCTGAATACCATTCGAAACTCTTTCCGCATGTTGACTATAGGTTCCTGTAAGCGGCAGAATTGCTCCAAATTTTAAATCTTTTATTGTAGGAATTTCCTCTATCGCTCCCTTCGCAACCCCCTCAGACTGGATAGAATCATCTTGTGAGCTACTGGTAACATTTTGGGGAACTTGAGGAACGCTCGGAGAACTGTAGTAATTTGGATCGAAATATTCACTTAAAGAGCTTTGCGATAGTACGCTTCCTCCACGTAACCTTCTTTCTTTTTCTTCGGTTAGCAGTGACGAAACGAATGCATCATTTTCCCACTTCCTGTTTAAGTCACTCAGTGATTTAGACGGTTGTACGCGAGCTAATTGCCGACTGACTCTACGAGCTTCTTGGGCGATCGGCCCAGAGCCTGATGCGGCCTTATATGTTTGACCAAACCACGCGAAGGCTTAGTTAACATCTCCTGGTTGCAGATAGGCATAACCTGTTAGAAGTGAGAATCTAGAATCTAACTGGGTTGGTTTAACACCTTTTTTCGTAGAATATTTTGTAATAGTGGCTAGCGCCTCTTTACCTTTCCCAGATTTTAAATAGGTACTAGTTAAAAGAAGGAGAGCAGTCTCAGCTTCTTCGGCAGATTTGGACATTCCGAGCGATTTAGAATAGGCGTCAATCGCATCATTTAAGTTCCCCTCAGTACTGCTTCGATTACCAGCCTTTATTGCTTCATTACCGTAGTCCTTGAGATTCCAAACTTCCCACGGAGCAAGAGGAATAGTTTTAATTTGGGTGGTAGGAACAGAATGAGAAATTGGTAAATTTCGATTAGCTCTTGGTATCCGATTTTGCACGCACGCTGAAAGAAAAAAAACATGCGCTAATATAACCAGAAATAACGTTGGGTAATATCTAGTCGAAGAATTCTTTAACCTTATCAAAAAAACTTCGATCGTTGTGTTCCTCAACATTTGGTATGCCTTCAATTTTACCAAGTTCTTCAAGAAGTTGGCGATGTTTATCATTAACTTTTTTAGGGACAATTACGTAAACTCTTGCGTGCTGATCACCTTTAATTCCAGTTTGAACATCAGGTAGCCCCTGACCCTTTAGCCTAAAGACCTTTCCTGTAGCAGTTCCTGTTGGAATTTTTACCTTTATTTTACCATATAATGTTGGGACCTCAACCTCCGCTCCTAAAACAGCCTGTGAGTATGACAATGGCAATTCAGTGATAATTTCTGTACCTTGCCGCTTGAAACGCTTATCTGCCTTAACGTGAAGCTCTACGTAAAGATCACCTGGAATGCCATCCGTAATAACTTCTCCTTCACCGCGTAATTTAAGCTTTTGTCCGGTATCGATTCCTGCTGGAACTTTAACAAGAAGTTCGGAGTCTTTTTGGATCTGTCCAGCGCCGCCACAAGATGGACATGGATCAGATATCATCACACCATTACCCCGACAAACGGGACAAGGTCTAGAGATCCTAAAGAAACCTTCTTGAGCTGTGATTTGTCCATGACCCGAACAATGCTTACATCTTTCGGGATTACTACCTGGCCGACAACCGCTGCCAGTGCAAGGTTCGCATGGTACGGGCCTGCGGAGTTTTATAGTTTTGGTAATTCCAGTCGCGCTCTCCGCTAAGGTAATTTCCATTCTATATTGAAGATCTCGACCACTTGGAGTTCGACTTTGGTTGCCTGCACCACCCATCCCAAAGAATGCGCCAAAGATATCACCAAATAAATCGTCACCAAAGATGCTACTAAAATCTCCAAACCCTTGCCCACCTTGAAATGCGGAGTGTCCGAATCTATCGTACTTTGCTCTATTTTCCGCATTACTTAGTACTTGATAAGCCTCAGTCGCCTCTTTAAACTTCTCTTCGGCTTCGGGATTGTTGGGATTTTTGTCAGGATGGTAAGTTACAGCAAGCTTTCTATAAGATTTTTTAATTTCGTCACCAGATGCCGTCCGAGCTACGGAAAGAATCTCGTAATAATCACGCTTTGTCACACTATACCATCCTGAAATTATGCGGGACTAAAGTTGTGTCCCGCATCAATACAAATTTACTACCAAACTGAAAGATTTTGAAGAAGTAATTAATTTACTTCTTCAAAATCAGCATCAACTACATCATCATTTTCGCCAGATGTCGAGTCAGCTTGACCTTCCTGACCTGATTCACCTGCGGTATTTTGCGCGGTAGATTCATACATTTTTTTAGTCAAAGCATGTGTCAAAGTCTCAAGCGCTTGCTTTTCGCTATTAAGTGCAGATGCTGTTGTTCCTTCCTCCAACACTTTTCGAGAAGTTGTAATTGCAGCTTCAATACTACTTTTTTCGTCAGCCGGAACCTTTTCACCATGTTCTTTTAATAGCTGCTCAGATGCATAAATAGTAGTGTCTAAAGCATTTCGGGCTTCAGCCAATTCCTTTTTATTCTTATCCTCTGAAGCATTAATTTCAGCATCTTTAATCATCTGCTGAATTTCCTCTTCTGACAATCCTGAGTTAGCAGTAATTTGAATTTGGTTGTCCTTACCGGTTCCAAGATCCTTAGCAGAAACTTTTACGATCCCGTTAGCGTCAATATCAAACATCACCTCAATCTGTGGAACCCCTCTTGGAGCTGGTGGAATTCCAGTCAAGTCGAATCTGCCAAGTGTCTTATTATCACCTGACATTTCTCTTTCCCCTTGAAGAACATGTATGCTTACCGCGGGCTGATTATCTGCCGCAGTTGAGAATACTTGTGTTTTCTTAGTTGGAATAGTTGTATTTTTATCAATCAACTTGGTCATAACACCACCTTGGGTTTCGATACCAAGGCTTAATGGAGTAACATCAAGCAATAAAACGTCCTTAACATCACCACTTAAAACACCACCTTGAACAGCAGCTCCAATTGCAACAGCTTCATCAGGGTTTACATTTTTGCTTGGAGATTTACCAAAGATTGCTTTAACTCTTTCTTGAACTGCTGGCATTCGCGTCATACCACCAACCAATATTACTTCATCTAACTCGGAAGTATTAATTCCAGCATCCTTAATCGCAGTTCTGCACGGAGCTTCAAGTCTCTGCAATAAATCACCGCAAAGTTGCTCTAGTTTTGCACGAGTTAATTTAATGTTTAGGTTCTTAGGCCCACTTTCATTTACAGCTATGAAAGGAAGGGTAATTTGAGTTTCAGTTGAATTTGATAACTCATGCTTAGCTTCTTCTGCGGCAGCTTTTAACCGTTGGAGTGCTTCAGTATTCTCTAAAAGATCAATACCTTGTTCTTCCTTGAATGAAGTAGCTAACCATTCCACAATTTTGTGATCGAAATCTTCACCACCTAGGAATGTATCTCCGTTAGTAGCTTTAACTTCGAAAACTCCGTCACCTAGTTCTAGAATTGAAATATCAAAAGTTCCGCCACCAAGATCAAATACTGCTATCTTCTTGTCGCCTTTTTTATCCGCTCCATAAGCTAGTGCAGCAGCTGTTGGCTCATTGATAATTCTGAGAACATCAAGACCCGCAATTCGACCAGCATCTTTTGTTGCTTGACGTTGACTGTCATTGAAATAAGCGGGAACTGTAATCACAGCTTGCTTTACTTCCTCACCTAAATAATCTTCGGCGGTTTGTTTCATTTTTTGAAGAATAAAAGCCGACACTTCTTGAGGAGACTTTTCTTCGTCACCAAGTTTAACCGAAGCATCACCATTTGACGCAGAAACTATTTCGTAAGGTAAAACTTTTTTTGCTTTTTCAACTTCTTGACTACTCGATTTTCTGCCGATCAATCTTTTGACTGCAAAAATAGTATTTTTTGGATTAGTAACAGACTGTCTTTTCGCAATTTGACCAACAAGTCTTTCGCCACTCTCTGTAGCTGCTACAACTGATGGTGTTGTTCTCTTACCTTCACTGTTTGAAATAACAATGGCGTCACCACCTTCCATTACAGCAACACAAGAATTTGTTGTTCCTAAATCAATTCCAATAATCTTACTCATCTTAAACGTGTCCTTATCAATAACTATAAAATTTTAAAAAATACTATTGTGTTATCTATAAACAGCCAAATAGTTTTAAGTGCTTATAAATCTATAATATTTTAACGAATCACTCTGTTTTCGTCAGTCAAATCAACTTAAGCATGCTTTTTAGGATGCGCAAGTACTTAACCTCTAAAAACTTCCCTAAAGTGGTTAATAATTAAGCTTTTTCATCTACTGAAACAGATCCGGTTTTTGCAGATTCTCCGTTTCCAACTATCACTTGGCCAGGTCTCAAAAGCTTATCTTTAAAATAGTACGGCCGTGATATTTGTTGAATAATTTTACCTGAATCGTCTGCCGAACTTGGAGACATAGTCAAAGCTTCATGCTTCTTAGGATCGAAAGACTCTCCTAAACATTCTTCACCTTTGATACCATAACGCTCGAACAAAGTTCTCATGCGATTCGAAATTAAATTAATTCCCTCGAGTATCGTTGGGGTATCAGTTTCTGCTGACTGATTTGCGGCTCTTTCTAGATCGTCCATAACTTCTAGGAAATCTCTGGCCATATTCTCACCAGCATATTTCATTAAATCTGATCGCTCTTTAATATGGCGTTTTCTAGTATTATCTAATTCCGCTACCGCATAAAGATATTTAGAATTCATGTCTGAAAGTTTTTGTTCGAGATCTAAAGCTGGTTTTGCACCAAACGGATCACCTTGCGGTGGCATAACAGGCTGTTCTTCATTCAAAGTAGCATTAGAATCTTGTTCATCTTTTATTTGATCGGCGGAAGTTTCAGCAGAAGTTTGGTCGGTTTTAACTTCGTCGCTAGAATTTGTATCTGAATTTGCTTGGTTTTCTTTAGTCATCTGTCTATTTTTATATTGCCTAGAAAAATATTTATTATTCGATTTGGTTAGGTAAGCATTCGAAAGGTAAAAAGCAAGCGGAGTTATGAAAAATTTGCATCTTAAATCGAGGCGAATGGCAAAATCTTGGACGAAGCAGACTTAAATGTAGCATGGCTTTAAACGGTAATAGATGTTCGAAGCATGACCATGGAATTATATACTTGTAGGAATTCATACGTATCATTGAATCGCCAGCTCATTTCCGACTAAAACCTTGTGTTATCTAATACGTATGTAGTTCGACTTAATAGTTCTATAATCTAGATTTGAATTACGATTCTGGTTCAACTTCGAACAAGTGTGGAGCCAAGTATCACTTTTGATGAATGTACTTATAAGTCACAACACTTAGCTCTATAGATTACAAATATAAACGTATTGCTCTTGAAATTATCTATATTTAAGAAAGACCGTCGTCACATCGTCTTTCTTATTGCCCATTGAGGTGCTATTTAATATTGCGATCTGTAATTCATTGATATGTATATTAAAAATTAGTTTAAGGTGATCCTGCATTTTGACCGAATAAGTTAAACGAGGCAGAGATTAGCGATATTTGTTGACCGCAGGTGCTATCAACAAATATTTTATGATTCGAAAGACTCACTGTTGGCCTAGGTCGTCTTTGGCTCACGGACTTGACTACCTTTGGGTTGAGTTCCCTAAAGTTAATCGAAACTATAATTCAAAGTTCATATATTAAATAAAATAATTTCAGCGACTAAAAATTAAAGGCCTAATTTCAATATGAACTCTCCAGAAATCGACCAATCAGTAGATGAACTTCTACCTATTTTCACAAACCTTTTGGAAGAAGGTTCAAGTGATGAATTAAGAGAAAAGCTAGAAACACTCCACCCTAGTACGCTTTCAGACTTATTATTGAACGTCTCACCATCAGCTAGAGGTCAATTTCTTCAGCATATAACTGGCTTAGATTCTATTGCTCAGTTAGCTGCGCATGCAAATATTACACTTCGCGAGGAGATGCTTGAATTAATCGACGATTCAAGACTCGCTGCGATAATAAGAAGACTCGATTTGGATGACGCTGCTGACATTTTAAATTCAGTACCTCGTCGACGACAGGTCAAGGTTCTAAAACGTTTGAATTCTGGACTCGTGAAAGAATTAACAACCCTACTTGCATACGATGAGCAAACTGCAGGGGGGATAATGAATCCTCGATTTTTTGCGTTGAGCCCTGACGAAGTGACACAGGAAGCGACATTACGCTTAAAGAGTTCATTATTATCTAAAGAAATAGACGACGATACTGACTTATCAAATTGCTTCGTAATTGATGCTAGAGGGAAGTTACTAGGTATTATTACCCTTAGGGAACTTCTCGGCGCGCCTGATAACGTGAAACTTGAGACGATCATGGATAGCTCACATGTTTCTATTAATGCTGAAGCAGACCAAGAAGAAGCGGCATGGAAGATAGCTGATTACGATTTATCGTCACTCCCTGTGGTTTCGGAAGATAATCTCATTTTAGGTATTATTACAGTCGATGACATTTTAGACGTTATAACAGAAGAGCATGAAGAAGATCTTTCAAAGCTTATTGGTACAAACGAAGACGATAGAGTTGGAGCCAGTGTATTTGTTTCTTTAAAAAGTAGATTACCTTGGCTACTGGCGAGCTTTACTGGCGGTACGATCGGCGCTGCTGTTCTTGGATCTTATTCGGCGACACTGCAAGAGATAGTTGCACTAGCTTTTTTTATGCCTGTCGTATTTGGAATGGGGGGAAATGTCGGCTCACAATCTTCAACTATTACTGTGATAGGTTTGGCTACTGGAGAACTTGGCCAATCACGAATACTAGGAAGACTGTTAAAAGAACTTTCGGTGGGTCTATCTTTAGGTATATTTTTTGCCTTACTCTTAGGGATAACGTCCTATTTGATGTTTAACAATTTAAATCTTAGCTTCGTCGTGGCATTTTCAATAACTACAACAATGATGTGCGCTGCGACAATCGGTTCGATTTTACCAGTTGTTTTTGAAAAGTTTGGTTTCGATCCTGCAATCGCAGCAGGTCCCCTAGTGGCCACTAGCAACGATATTATTAGTATCTTAATTTATTTTAGCGTCGCTACATTCTTATTGACCTAACTATTTCATGATTGAATCTAAAGGCATCATCTTAAAACTTGTTCCTTATCGAGATGCAGATCTAATAGCGACTGTATTAACGACTGAGCTCGGGAAGATAAGCTGCCTTGCAAGAAGCGCTAGAAAAAGCAAACATCGTTTTTTTTCAGGTCTTCAAGTTTTTGATTCTGGAATTTTTACCTTCAGTAAATTCAAAGGGAAGAATCTTATTCTTGAAGGTTTAACTAACAAGACTTCGATGAACGATATTGGGAAGAAGCCCTCAAACTTTTTGTTAGCTAGCTTATTCTCTGAAATAATTGACAAGATCGTTCCTGACGAAGACCCAGATTATTCATCAATAGTGAGAAATTTGAATTTCACTTTGGGAAAGCTAAACAAATCAAATCAAGGACTTGATCAGCTATGTCTTGCAACTTGGTTTTTAATAAAAATTGCATCGACTTGCGGAATTGACCCAGGTTCAACAGATAGAGTTTTTCGAAAAGACGACCTCGAATGGTATCATCAACTTTCGCAAAATAATTTTGTTACATACACACCGATTGAAGCATCGGAAAGAGGTTTTATAAATTTAGCTAATTTTATACAAACCTCTTTCGAGACGAACTTCAGAATACTTCAACAACTTCCAAGTCCTTGGAAATAGATCAACAAGCTAACTCTTTGAGCTAGACTCCGTTGTATTTGTACTTGGTTTTGCGGGTGTAGATTCAACAGCTGGTTTCGTTGCGGCTTTGTTCTCGTCTTTTTTAGCAGCTACACTCGCTGTTTCAGTCGTCGTTGAAGTGCTAGGCGTTGGCGCAGAAGATGTATTACTACCCGATGCATAGTCAGTCTTATACCATCCCGAACCTTTAAGGTGAAAAGCTGTTGCATTTATAATACGCTTTAACTCATTTTTTTTACAAACTGGACACTCTGTGAGTGCGTCTTCACTAATTTTTTGAACTTGTTCAAAATGATGGTCACATGAACCACATAGATATTCGTATGTTGGCATTACTTCTAACTCCTTTGGAAAATACTAAAATTTGGGGGATATTCTACAATCAATCAAATAAACTATAAAGTCGCCTGCAAAGCGGTCTGTCTAATGACGGTCGCATAATCAATCATCGACTGGACAATAAAACTACTAATTAACTGCAAGAACAGCAAGATTATTAATGGAGAAAGATCTAACATCCCAACCGGAGGAATATATCTTCGTGCCTTTTGAAACATTGGTTCAGTTGTATTTCTGACAAACTGAACTAATGGATTTCGTGGATCAGCACTAACCCAGGACATAATAACTGCTGCTATTATTAGTATATTCATAAACCAGACCAGAGAACTAAGAATCAATCCAATGGCATTAAGTAAATTCGCTAAAATGAGCATAATTATATTCTATTGATTTAATGATTTATTAAAATATCCAAAACTATTTACCACGATAAGGTAAATATTTACAAAACTTCCAAACAAAGTCTCTTACTAACGAGCAAATACCTTAAACCGAAGTAGCAGTATTTGAACCCTACCTACTTCCAAAAATAGCGGTTCCAACTCTAACAATTGTCGAACCGCATTCAATCGCCAATTCTAAATCGTCAGTCATTCCCATCGACAAATGATCTAACAGGAATCCTTCCTCCTTAAGTTCATTCTTCAACTTCTTCATTTCTGTAAATTCACGAGTTTTTACTCCGATATCCTCGGTAAAACTACCGATAGCCATTAAACCTATGAAATTGAGGTATGGCAAATCGACGGTGTCCTTGAAAAACTGCACAACTTCCCTTTTATTAATACCAGCTTTTTGATCTTCTCCAGATATATTAACTTGAAGCATCGCATCCACCGGAGGAAGTGAATTATTGTGATAATAAGTATTTATTTTATTCGCCAATTTCAGACTATCAATCGATTGGATACAGGAAAATTTTCCGGCAATAGAGGGGATTTTATTAGATTGCAAATGTCCGATAAAATGAAATTTAACTTCTTCATTAACCGTACTGATCTCTTCAATCTTTCGAACTGCTTCTTGAACATAATTTTCGCCAAATAATTTTTGCCCAGCTGAAACTGCCTCTAAAATTTCAGAAACACTTTTTTTCTTCGAGACCGCAAGAAGCGTAATTTCCGCAGGATCGCGTTTTACACTGATAGCAGCATCTCTGATCCGCTCTACTATGGAATCAATATTTCTCGCTATCGTTGGAACCATCAAATTCCATCTAACATTGGTTTTACTATTTCTAATGGCAAGCCGATTACATTACTTGGAGATCCTTCTATCTTGGAAATAAAACATAACGCGCTATTTTGAAACCCATATGCACCAGCTTTATCACGCCCTGCACCAGAAAGCGTATAATCATTAATTTCCTTTTCGGATAACAGTCTAAAACTAACGCTGGTTTCCGAAATTTCAGTCTTGATTGTTTCAGATTTTGGCGAGTATATCGAAACCGCAGTCAACACCTGATGACGTTTTCCTGAGAGTAAATTTAAAATATAATTTGAATCTGCATCGTCAGTTGGCTTGCCTAAGATTAAATCTCCTAAAACGACGGAAGTATCTGCCGCAAGAACCGTTTTCTCTGGGTTTTTTTGTGCTACATTATTGCATTTTTCTTCACTCACCCTCTTCACATAAACATACGGTTTTTCATTTGAAAGGATATCCTCATTGATATTTGAGACTTCAATATCAAAAGAATAACCTAAATATGCTAGCAATTCTTTCCTTCTAGGCGATGCCGAGGCGAGAATTAAATCCATTATCAAACTCCGTATTTTCTATCGATAGCTAATGCGATTTTTTTCACATCACTAACTAATTCAGCAAAAGTATCAAATTTCAATGATTGCCCACCATCACTCATCGCACATTCTGGAGTATTATGAACTTCGATAATGAGCCCATCTGCGCCAACGGCAGTAGAGGCTCTAGCCATCGGATTAACGTATTTCCACACTCCAGTACCATGACTAGGGTCAATAATCACAGGAAGGTTCGTTCTTGCTCGAAGAGCAGGCACCGCATTAAGATCTAATGTATTCCTTGTAGATGTTTCAAATGTTCGGATTCCTCTTTCGCAGAGAATTACATTGGGATTTCCTTCCGCAAGAATGTACTCAGCGCTTAGTAACAGCTCTTCTATCGTTGCGCTCATTCCCCTTTTTAACAACACAGGCATTTTTGTTTTACCTACAGTTTTTAAAAGCGGGAAATTTTGCATATTTCTTGCACCAATTTGGATCACGTCTGCGTATTTTGTTATCAAGTCCAGATCATTATGATCAATAAGTTCCGTCACAACTGCTAACCCGGTTTCCTCTCTGGCTTTCGCCAAAATTTTCAAACCTTCCTCACCCATCCCTTGAAAAGAATAAGTACTGGATCGAGGTTTGAAAGCTCCACCTCTTAATGCATGGGCACCAGATGCTTTAATTGACTTTGCAATTTCAATTAATTGTTCTTCGCTTTCGACAGAACATGGGCCAGCAATGACACAAAAACTGTTGGGTCCAAAAGAACACAAATCGTTAATTTTCACAGTAATGGGTTTCGGATTAAGATCTTTTCCAGCAAGTTTGTACGAACTTAGAATTGGAACTATTTTTTCTACTCCAGGTAATACAGCTAACTTTTCTAAATCTTTTTTACCCCTTTCGTCTCCGAGACAACCAACTACGTTTCTTTCGACCCCTCTCATTAAGTGAGGTCGATAGCCGATACCTTCTATCTCTTCTAAAATTTTAGTGAGTTTCTCCTCACTAGCCCCAGCTTTCATTACGACGATCATATTTTTTCCAGTTCTGAAATTTATTATTAAAGGTTAACTAAACATATATCTTCTTGCAGAGAGTCCTGCGACCATACCCAAAAGACACATAGTGGTTAATAGAGAGGAGCCACCGTAACTTAAAATTGCTAACGTGATTCCGACAACGGGTAAAATCCCAATAACCATACCAATATTGATGAAGGTATGCCAAAATATCAACGCTGCTGTACCAATCGTCAAATACATCGAAAAAGGATCTTGCATTTTTGATGCTAGATTCAATAATTGCATAATTAGCAAGCAATAAATGCCGATCACAGTTAGGCTTCCTAAAAATCCCCATTCTTCAGCAAGAACGGAGAATACAAAATCTGTTGTCTGCTCAGGTAAGAATCTAAGTTGGGTCTGGGTCCCCTTTCGGAAACCTTTTCCAAATACTGCTCCTGAACCTACTGCTATCTTTGATTGCAGCGAATGGTAACCTCGACCTAGCGGATCTTTTTCAGGAGAAAGAAATGTAATGACACGCTGTTTCTGATATTCCTTTAGACCAAACTCATATACTGGTACTGCAAGTAAAATAAGGGTGACTAGAATTTTAAAAATTGAACTAAACCTTAGACCTGCAACGAAAATCATCGTTGCACCGATTGCAAGAAGACATAGTGCAGTTCCAAGATCGGGTTGTTTCATTATTAAGGCAGCTGGGACGAACATAATCAGCGCTGGATAAAGCAGATTTTTGAGATTGTACCCGTCCTTAGGTGCTGAATCACTAGCAAACACACGAGCCAACATCATGATAGCTCCTATCTTCATCACTTCGGATGGCTGCATCCTTACAGGACCAAGCGATAACCATCTCCTAGCCCCACCCGCCATAATCCCCCCTTTAATCAATAAGAAAAGCAATAATCCAATACCTATAAAATAAACAAGAGGGCTTATCCTTTTTAAAAACTTAGGGTTTAAAAACGCAGTGAATATGAATACGAAAAAAGAAATACCAAAATAAATTCCTTGTAATTTAAATGCCTGGCTTTCTGACGTCTCCGGATTATAGCCAGCGCTGTAAAGCACCAACAGTCCAATTAAACATAAAATCGTTGGGAAGATAATTAAACCCCAGTCTAGACTTGATAAAATAGATTTTTGCTTGCTTATCATTATTCCGATGCACCTATGTTAGATGATCTATCAAATAAACCATTAGGAAATATTTCAGTTAGCAACTCTTGACCAGGATCTGCAATTTCTTCAATTAACTCTTCTTCACCAATATTTTCGCTAGCATCAGAGTCTCTTCTTGAATCTCGTCTATTTATATTAACATCGTTCGAGGATGGTCGCTGTTGCTTTTTATTCAAGTCTTTAGATTCTAAAGTGTGATCTATCATACCTTGTTTATCAAAATATTTGTACATTACCTCTCTCACAACCGGCGCAGCAAACTCACCCCCGTGACCAGAATGTTCGACTATCGCAACCACAACGATTTCAGGATTATCTACAGGGGCGTACCCAACAAACCAGGCATGATCTTGATTCAATTTATGATTATTCTCTAAACCTTTTTTCACGACTTGCGCAGTTCCAGTTTTACCGCCGATTCTAATTCCAGGGATTCTCGCAGATTTTGCAGTCCCTCTTTCATGCTCGGTCACTGACGCAGACATCTCTCGAACTAAATTTAAAGTTTCTAGCTTAATCAAACCTTCTTTTACTACATCCGACTTTAGCACAGGCTTATTTTCAACAAGAACCCCAGAGTTTTTTTCTATCCAAGATTTAAGCAAATGCAATTTATAATGCTTTCCAGAATTCGCAATTAACATTCCCATTTGCGCAAGTTGTATTGGCGTTGCGACGAAATAACCTTGTCCAATAGAAACAGGAATGGTGTCACCAGGATACCATTTTTGATTGAAACGCTTAAGCTTCCATGCTGGACTTGGTGCAATTCCCGATTCTTCACCTACGATATCCAATCCTGTTTTTTTACCAAACCCAAAGTAGTCGAGGTATTTCGCCATCTTCTCGATGCCCAATTGATTCCCAAGATTATAGAAAAACGCATTGCAAGACAAAGTAAGCGCCATTTTTAAATCAATATTTCCATGTCCACCTCGTTTGTGACAGAGGTATCGACGATTTCCTAATTTGAAATATCCTGGGCAATTTAATGTTGTAGTCGGAGTGATTAATTTTTCAGAGAGGCCAGCAATTGCCCAAAGTAGTTTAGATGTTGAGCCCAGTGGGTATGCACTCGCAATTCCACGATTAATCATCGGCTTCATTGGATTCTTTGTAAGAAATTCCCATTCTTTTGTTAACAACTCGCCTGAAAAAACATTTGCATCAAAAGTAGGTGCTGATGCAATCGTTAATACCTCACCGCTTCTAGGATCGAGAGCGATGACCGCACCACTGTGATCTCCCAGCGCAGTTTCAGCGGCTCGTTGTAAATCGATATCTATCGAAACCTTAATATCATTACCTGCGACAGATGGTATTTTACCTAATTCTTGTTTCTTGACCCCTCTAGCATCGACTTCAAGCTGAAGGTAACCAGAATAGCCTCTGAGAATATCTTCATAAGTCTTCTCAAGACCAGTCTGCCCAATAACATCGCCAATTTTATAATCGTGTTTTTCGAGTTCCTTCAGCTGTGGCTTTGTTATTTCTCTAACGTACCCAAAAATTTGAGCAGCTAAATTTCCTTGCGGATAAGTTCGTGTAGGAATTGAATCAAAAGTAATACCTGGTAGCAGGTATGAGTTTGCCTTCAATCTGGCAAACTGCTCCGCCGTAAGATCTTCGACTAAAATTCGTGGCTCGAAACGTCGTGCATATTTATTTCTAGAGTAACTATCAAAAAGTAATCCGGCATCGATACCACTGATCTTTGCGACTTCGGCAATACTGATTGAAGGCTCTTCGACATCCTCAAGCATTATTCCAATATTAAACGAAGGTCTGTTTCCGACAAGAATCTTTCCTTCTCTATCTAGAATATTTCCTCGTGGAGCGACGACCTTAACTGTTCTAATTCTATTATTTTCAGATTTGTCTCGGTAAAACGAACCGTACAGAACTTGTAAATACCACAACCGGACTCCGATAATGCCAAACAGCACGAGAATCAATCCCCTAAGCAGTCTAATTCGAGTTAAAGGATTAATGATTTTTGTTTTGTTTAAACCCATATAGTTTTTAAACCTTCGTCGATACTCTTTTTCTAAAGAGTCGAATGACAAACGGTGCTAAAATGGACGTGACAATTATTTCTAATGGTAAAATTTCCAACAAATAACTGAATCGATCTGAGAAATTATCGGTCGGCGAAAATATGTTGACTATCAAATTTGAGGAAAGTTCTTTTACCAAAACCGCCCCACCGGCTAAAATAGCTAGTGATAGATATTTGTTGGCATAGACGTGTTTTGAAAAGACTTGAATTGTAAGACAAGCTATTAGGTTCCCCGCAGCTTGTGGCCCAACGACGAGCCCCGTCGCAAAATCAGAGATCAATCCACATAAAAATGAAATTAACAATCCGTCGATTTTAGAAAATTTAAGCGCACCAGCAACCGAGATAATCAATAATATATCGGGGACAGCTCTGGGAGAAATAAGTTCGGGAATAATATTGGTTTGCAATACTATTCCCGAAACTATCAGTAGAAAATAAACAATAAGATTCCTAATCAAAACGATCTACCTATTTACTTAATTCGTTAGAGTTGATCGGTGAATTTAGAACTAAAACAGTTTCTAGTTTTCTAAAATCGACGATAGGTTGAACTGAAATTTCTTGAAAGAGACCCGCATTAGAGTTTTTCAGACTTTTCACATTTCCAATGAAAATACCTTTAGGGAATATGCCATCTAATCCAGATGTCATGACTCGTTCGCCTAGCGTTATTTGAGCAGACAAAGAATTTTCAACAAAATTCAGTTTAAGCTCTTCGTTACTAAAAGAACCTTCAATCATCCCGTTTACTCTACTATCCTGCGTCATTCCACCTACCGAACTTGATGGATCCGTAAGCAATAAGACAGTTGCATAATTTTTATTGATCGAAGAAATTCGGCCTACCAAGCCTTCTCCATTAATTACAGCATCACCTAAATCCAAGTTACTCGTCGAACCTTGATTTATTGTTATGGTCATTGACCAGTTCGATGGATCTCTACCAATTACCTTGGCGACAACGCCTTCTTTTTCCGCATTAGACTTAAAAGCTAAGATTGAAGACAATCTAGAATTTTCATTCTTAAATTCCAATAATTCAAATCGTTCAGTTTTAAGATCTTGTACCTGCATTTCTAACAGCCTGATCTTCTCAGATAAACCCTGTAGCCACAGATATCTAGCCCATACAAATGAACCAGTTTCAATTGATTCGTGAAAAACTTTTTGGATCGGAGAAATAATATTAGAAAGGATACTCCATCCAGCTTTAGGAAAAGATGGATATTTGTAACTCATACTCGTTAGTTGGAGTGCTAACCCTAACAGTAAAAGTATCAAGAAATTATGGGAATTTCTTTTTAATCTCTCCATTAAATTGATCGTTCTCTTTATCTAGCAAAAGGGATATTTGACTTTTACTTCATTGTGACTTCTTTCAGAAGTTCTGGATTATCTAGTATTTTTCCTGATCCGATAACAACAGCACACAATGGATCTTCTGCTAACACGACACTCAAACCTGTTACTTCCGACAAAAGACGATCTAGATTCTTCAAGAGTGCGCCACCGCCTGCTAAAGTTACTCCGCGTTCTACGATATCAGACGCGAGTTCAGCTGGTGTTTTTTCTAACACTTGTCTTATTACTTCAACAATTTGTTTTATAGGCTCAATTAACGCTTCTCTAATATCTTCTTCTGTTACCGTAACCGTTTTTGGAAGACCTTCAACTAAGTCTCTCCCAGTAATATCAACCGATCTATTCTCACCAGTACCCATCGCAGATCCTAAAGTGATCTTTAAGTTCTCTGCAGTTCTGTCACCGATTGCCAGGTTGAAATTGCGTTTAATATAATTAATGATCGCATCGTCCATCTTGTCGCCACCAACACGAATTGATTGAGAATGAACAATACCTTTAAGGGAGATGACAGCGACTTCAGTTGTGCCTCCACCGATATCTACAATCATCGAACCACAAGCTTCTGTAACCGGTAGCCCGGCTCCGATAGCAGCTGCCATTGGCTCTACTACTAAATGAACTTCACGAGCGCCAGCCGACTCTGCACTTTCTTTAACGGCTCTTTTTTCAACTTCAGTGATGCCATAAGGAACACAAATAATGACTCTCGGTCTAACTAAACTTCTTCGAGTATGAGCTTGTTGAATGAAGTACCTTAACATTTCTTCGGTAACTTCAAAGTCCGCGATAACTCCGTCTTTTAGAGGTCTTACAGCTGTAATGCCTTCAGGAGTACGTCCAAACATATTTTTCGCCGCCGTACCGACTGCGACTACTTTTTTTGCGGAAAATTTTCCATTCTGAACTGCAACTACTGACGGTTCATTTGCAACGATTCCCCGACCTTTTACGTATATTAAGGTGTTAGCGGTTCCTAGATCAATGGCAAGGTCATTTGAAAATGCTCCAAATATTGCGCTAAACATGTAATACTCCGTAAATATTGAAAAATTTGGTGTTGCTAAATTCTAGTGCGGTGGCGTTAAATACACGAAAGCCCTTATAAAAGCGAGCGGAACTCGAAGATTTTTTTAATTTAATTAGCTTCTTGCGGTGAAACTATATTTAGATGTTCTTCGAGCATTTGAAGTTGAACTTCTACTGGCAAACGTCGATCAAGGAAGACCAACCTTTTACCAGACAAGCTACATCGACCACTTCGAACTTTAAAACTTGGGCCTCGAGTCAATTTTTCTCTCCGTATTTCTAAATCTGATTCGGCTAAAGACTTGATAATAGTACGAATTCTACTTTCACATTCTTTTTCAAATTTATTTTGACCCATACTTAATTAGGCACCAATTATAAAGGTAATAAAAATACATGTCGAGAATATCTATGTAAGCTACTTTTAACAAGTACTAAACAGATTAATTCACTAATTCCGTGATTAATATGTTTAACACATGAAATTAAGGACAGATGATATGGCTATAGAATCAGTCGGCGCAAGTTCAGCTAGCGAACCAAAAGTTCGAGAGCGAAAACAAGTTGAACGAAAAGAAAACAATGAAAAAGCCGAGCAAGTCGCGGAGCAGAAAGATAATAGTGAAAAAAGTAGTGCCCGTCAGTCGCTTGCAGTCGCGTAACATTTGCTTTGAATTTAGATTATTTTTAGAAGAATAAAACTACGATTTGATCGGCGACAAAACGTCGATGTCGTAGTTTTCACAAAATTACCTATGCCTCATTGAAGTAATAGCAAAAGCCCGTCCGCAAGTTTGCAAAACTGTGCAACGCTCAACTCTTCGGCTCGCACTGTACTTGAAAGATTCAACTTTTCAATCGTTTGATCAATTTTTTCCTTCTCTATTTGAGGGAATTTTGACTTCAAACAGTTGGCCAGACGTTTACGTCTCATTGAAAATGAAGCTCTGACAACTCTTTCAAAAAAATCCTCCTCACATGAAAGTGAATAATTTTTTACTTTATGCTTCAAAATGATTTGCTGTGAGGGTACTCCAGCTGCAGGGAAAAAGGCAGTTCCAGGAACCTCTACACCCAGTTCGATATCGAAATAAAATTGTGAGTGTACGGAGATTGACCCGTATGCTTTACAACCTTCTTCGGATGCCAGGCGTTCGGCGAATTCCTTTTGAACGAGCAATGAAGCCGATTCAACATTTTTTCGATTCTCAATAAGCCAAAGGATAGCCTCAGTCGAAAAGACATAAGGAAGATTACTTAAAATATTAAGTCTTTCTTCACCAAATTGTTCACTCAAATTTATGGTTCTAAAATCGGCATTAATAAAATCTAACTTTTCTTTAGCATTGAAGAATTTGTTTGATAAATATCGAACAAACTGATCCTCAATTTCAACACAGCAAATTTTTTTGTTTTTTTCAATAAGAATTTCGGTCAAAGCACCTAGCCCTGGTCCTATTTCTAGAATAGTCTTGTCATCTGTCAGAATTTCTCTCGGAACTAAACGTTCAGCGTCATGCCGACTTTCAAGAAAATTCTGCCCCCTCCCCTTGGAAGGTTTTACGTTTAGACTTGCAAGTGTAGATTTTAGTGAGCTCATATTTCGCTTAAAGGCCAACGTGCTTTGACTGGGAAAGTCGAAGGTTCATTTGTAGTTATCGTATTATTCATCTTCAGTGCGGCAGCTATCGCAATCATAGACGCATTATCGGTACAAAACCTAAATGGGGGCATTAATGCTTCCAATTTATTCTTTATTGAGACCTCCTTAAAAGCGGTCTTGAGAGTTTCATTGGCAGCAACTCCACCACAAAGAACTATCGATTTCAATTTGTGACTCTCAGCTAAATCAGATATCCAAAATTCTAATTTAGAAATCAGGCTTTGCACGATACAGTTTTCAACGCTTGCAGAAAAATTTTCAATAAACTTCTTCTTCTCAATATCAGAATTAATTTGTCCAACTTCTTTTTTAATTAGTTGACTCGCTGCTGTTTTTAATCCACTGAAACTAAAAGAATCCTGTACGTTTTGCACTGGTAAGGGAAGTGTGTGGACAATCGATCCGTTTCTAGCCCACTCCGAAAGTTCTTTTCCTGCGGGATATTTAAAACCGAGTAAAGATCCGATTTTATCAAAAGCTTCACCTGCTGCATCATCTTGCGTATTTGCTATTATTTTATATTCACCAACTTTTTCAATTAGTAATATTTGCGTATGACCGCCAGAAACCAGTAACGCCAACGCAGGGAGTTTATCGAGATATGTTGATTTTTTTAACTGATAAAAACCACTTAATATATGTGCTTCCAAATGATTTATTGGGATAAGCGGGACGTTGTTGGCAAGACTTAAACCCTTGGCATAGCTGACTCCCACAAGCAGGCATCCTTTCAACCCAGGACCAGCGGTTACAGCAATTTTTTTAACGGCACCTTTTTCAATATTAGTTTCATGATGAAGGGCATTAATTAAAAGCGGTAGATTTCGAATATGTTCTCTCGATGCTAATTCTGGAACAACACCTCCAAAATCGCTATGTAATTTTATTTGTGAACTCAACTTTTCAGCAACTAAGCAGTCTTCAATTGGTGTATCATTATCAAAGGCATCTAGATCAAAAAAAGCGCAGGCAGTTTCATCGCAACTGGACTCGATGGCTAACAATATTTTTTTATCACTACCGTTGCTAGCCATTGCTAATTAACTAAAGATTTCAAAAATGAGGCGACTGCCTTTTTATCCGTCGTTGACATTTCCGAATAGTATTCGACCGGACAAAGAGAATCTTTCCTATTAGTTTTCCCGAGATAATCTACTATTTGCTCCTCAGTCCATTCTTTCAACCCATCATCTGAATTTCGGATAGAAGGCACGTCCAACTCGATTGCTTCTTTATCGGTAAAATAAACTTGGCCCGCATAGCCATTTAAAAAATCTCCCTTATCGGCCATTTTTTGACTTGGGCTATGGCATCTAGAACAAGTTTGAACGAACGATGCTAAATACAAACCGCGATAGGCACCCGAATTTTCAGCCATCTTAGGAACGTAGCCAGAAATTTCTGAATGTTGACTTAAAAGGCCCCACTTTTTCAATTTATATTTACTAAGTGTCCTCGGTTCTATTTTATTTTTTCGTGGTTCAACACTCTGTAGAAAGATGGCAATTCCTTTGCTATCTTCATCGCTCAACCACCGATAGGTCGAATGGCTCGAGGGTGAAAGTAAACGACCATCTCTGCTTATATTTTCCCGTATTGCTCGCTTGATTTGGCCAACAGTCCAGTCACCAATACCTGTTTTTTTATCTGATGTGATATTTGGAACAACAATAGAACCGTATTCGTCTTCAAACGTCCTCCCACCCGACAACGGTGAGCTGCTCGAGCCGTCTGAAGAATGACACGAACCACAAGCTGCAATTTTCACCAAATATTCGCCATTAGTTCTCAATCTTTCCAACTCTATTGGGTTAAGTTCGACGGAATCAATATCATCTACCTCTGTTTTTGGAAGAGGCTTTTTAGTTTCAGGATTCTT
The DNA here is from genome assembly GCA_964472005.1 of uncultured Bdellovibrionales bacterium. Classification (GTDB taxonomy): domain Bacteria; phylum Bdellovibrionota_C; class UBA2361; order SZUA-149; family DAOLCO01; genus CAYYIQ01. Next base: position 44,083 of record CAYYIQ010000001.1, read on the forward strand.
TTCACCCTCATGCCCCGTGCTAAAGCACCCTGAAACAACAACTAACGAAAATGAAATTAGAAGTTTTTTTAAGAATTTAATATCCTTGATTGATTCCAAACTTATTCTGCTGTTTTAAGAGTTAAAAATATTGTGCCTTCCGCTCTTCGAACTAAAAGTAACATCGGAACATTTGGTTTAATTTCAGATGTTTTAACTTTAAAATCGTTTGCTGATGTAATTGGCCGCGAATTAAGTTCTAAAATAACATCTCCACGTTTAATTCCAGCCTCTTGAGCAATACTATCTGGTTCAACATCAGAGATTAAAACACCGTCGCTGTTTTTTAATCCAAGTCCCCTAGCGATTTCAGGTGTCAAATCTTGAGTGGACATTCCAAACCGATCTTCAACTACCGCAGCTTGCACTTTCTGTATTTCGTCGTCTTTCAATTCTTCAATCATAACTGAAATTGTTTTTCGACTGCCAGACCGTACTACTTCCACATTGACCTTAGATCCAATTGCAGTTTGAGCGACCAGAAGTGGTAGTTCACTATTTTCCTGTATCGCTTGACTATCATAATCAACGATAACATCCCCCCGTTTAAGGCCAGCTTTATCAGCGGGACTTCCTGGAATGACATCCGCGACAAGAGCCCCGGCTACTTCTTTTAGCCTCATCGCTGTTGCGATGTCTTGATTAACAGGTTGAATTAAAACACCTAGCCATCCTCGAGTAACCTTTCCATTATCTTTTAACTGACTGACAATTGTTTTTACTAAATTTACAGGTATCGCAAATCCAATTCCAATACTGCCTCCACCGCCGAGTCCGCCTCTGCTATAGATGGCGGTATTAACCCCAACTACCTGACCTTGGGCATTGAACAATGGGCCTCCCGAATTACCGGGGTTTATGGATGCATCAGTTTGAATAAAATCATCGTAAGGTTTTCCACCAGGAAGTTTTCTTGAAACCGCAGAGACAATCCCTACAGTTGCAGTATGTCCCAAGCGAAATGGATTACCAATTGCAATTACCCAATCTCCTGCTCTGACGTTATCTGATCGTCCTAATGGAGCTGCAACATATTTTCCTGGCTTTGTTAGCTTCAAGAGAGCTAAATCCGTTTTGGAATCGCTGCCCACAACCACTGCATCGATTGGTTTGCTTTCATCCTTAAAAGTAACAAAGATCTTGGAAGCCCCTTCAACTACGTGGTGATTGGTAACTAGATAACCATCTGGGTGGATAACGAAGCCGCTTCCTAAGCTTGTAAATTTTCTCTGTGAGTTCGGTGGGGGTTGTAGCAGAAAGTCGAAGGGATTGTTTGGATCAAGTTGAATTTGTTTATCTAGCTCATTCTTCCCTTCCGTTCTTATATTAACAACAGATTGACCTAGTTTTTCGATGATAGGTGCAAAACTGGGAAACTGTGATTCGGGTAAAAGCTTTTCAGGATTACTGTCTTCTATCCAAGGTTTATCATCGGCAGATAGAAAGCTAGAATACCCGAGTGTTAATAAAACTAGAAAAACATTTATTAATTTCATTTTCTTGATCATATTAAAATTTAATTACCTTTAGATCTATTTACGAATAGCAGTCTTAAATTATTTAAAATTTCAGTAAACAATTTTTCTTCTTCTTCTGACAAGTTTCCTTTTGTTTTATCTTCAAGAAGACTTAAGATGTCTATATTTTGCCTTGCAGCTTCTATATTTTTCGTAACAACATTGGTTTCAGGATTTGGAATCTCGCCTAAAAATATTAAAGTTTGTGAATAGATACCGACCAAGAAAGAAGGCAGGTCAATTTTACCGGAAGACTCACCCGTCGGCCTAGAAGCCTGCTTGTCTGAATTTAAATTTTCAGCAACAGTTGGCTCAGCGGGTTTATTTGGAGCCGCAACAGACTCACGCTTCTCGTTGGAATCTGTATCATTTTCGATAGAATCACCTGACTCACTAAACCTTCGTCTGTCAACGACTTTTATATTTTGATTGTCTTCTTCAGAATTGCTCATTTCAAATCCATATTTTCTGTAAATTAATTAATAAATATGACATTTTAGCTGATCCAGTTGTAGCATTGTAATAAATTAATAACTATAAGATGTACCAGTTAAGTTTAGAATACTAAAAAAAAGTCATAACCACACAGAATTCGACGCTCCTTAAGAGTTCGTAACCATAAATCTTAAACTCCTAATCTGACAAGGTGGTTATATTAAATACAATTTAATAGCTAATTGTCATTAATTTTTAAAGAGAGTATTATTTACCAAAGTTTGATTCTCTTTTAACACAGTAACTGAATGCTAAATCTCCCATCTTTTGACAAAAACTATGAATCAGATTCCAAACTTAAATCTCTATCAAACGCCATTACTGACCTAAATAATGTAGTTGTTCTTTTTTCTGGCGGCATTGATTCCTCCTTTCTACTATACCTTTGTACTAAATCGTTGCCTAAGCCGAATATTCTGAATGTAATAGGAGTATCTCAGTCACTGCCTGAAAGAGAGCTTATTGAGGCAAGAGCATTTTCAAAATTAGTCGATGTTCCACTGATAGAATTGAAAACGAATGAATTAGAAAATGAATTATATTCAAACAACAGTGGAAACAGATGTTATCACTGTAAGACCGAGTTGAATGACGTACTCCTCAACTTCATGAATCAGAATCCGCAATATACAAATTGGAATATTATTGATGGATTGCAGGCGAGTGATAAAATTGAACATCGCCCGGGATTCAAAGCTAATGAGAAGTATCAAATAAAACATCCTCTTTACGATCTTAAATTTACCAAAGATGAAATTAGAAGCTACTGTAAATCTTTTGGATTATCCGTTTACGATAAGCCAGAAAGTGCCTGCCTCTCATCTAGAGTTATGGTGGGTACAAAAGTCACCGCGTCAATTCTTTCTACTATTGAACGAGCAGAAAATCTTCTATTAGATAGTGGCATTATCGGTTCACGAGTCAGAATTCATAACCTCAACAATAGTCAGAAAACTCCAGAATTACTAGCTCGTATCGAACTCAGAAATCAAAAAGAGATGCAAAAATTAATTGGAGCAGATCACCTGCTGGCAGACCTAAGAAAGCTACCCATAAGTTTTATTACAATAGATCTTGACGGTTACAAAGAAGGTGGATTTTCGAACCAAAAATTAAAAGTCTTATGAAAGTAAAAATATTAGGATCAGGCACGTCTTCGGGAGTACCAGTTATACTTTGCAATTGTGAGGTTTGTAAATCTGCTAATCCAAAAAATAAAAGACTTCGTTCTAGCATTTTTATCGATCTGGAAAATGGAGATAACGAGACACGTTACATTTTAATTGATGCCGGCCCTGATTTTAGAGAACAGGCACTAAGATATAACATCGAGCGGATAGATGTTGTTCTATTCACCCACTCTCATGCCGATCATATCTTTGGTTTAGATGATATCCGAATGTTCAACTTTAAATTTAAAAAAGATATCCCAGTATTCGCAGATCACGATACTGCAAAAGATCTATTAAGAATTTTCCCCTATTGTTTCAGCCGAGATCCCAACTATGAAGGTGGCGGGATACCGAGTTTGTCCTTGAACACTATCGAGCTAAACGAACAATTTTCGATCTCACCTGGAGATAAAGGTGAAACAATCACAGCGTTAAAAATCTTCCATGGCAAAAGACTAATAACAGGCTACCGGATTAGAGATTTTGCCTATCTAACCGATTGCAGTTTGGTGCCAGCTGAAACTATGCCTCTAATAGAGGGGGTGAACACCTTAATTGTCAGTGGTCTAAGAATGAGACCACACAAAACACACTTCAACGTCGAACAAGCAATTGCATTTGGAAAGACGACTACGGCCTCCAAAGTTTACTTAACACACATTGCTCATGAAATTGACCATGAAGATTTATCGCAGAAATTGCTAGAAAGTAACGATCGAAATAAAAAATTTATTTTATCGTTTGATGGACTGATTATTAATCTATAGTATTCTTTTTCTCACTGAACACTTACCGAAGAGATCGAAAGCTTAGCTTGCGCAATGAGTTTTTGGAAAAGGGATACCATCTCGTCTGGGGAAATCGCTATGAAAGTTCCACCATTCGGAGCCAATGACTTACTCGAAAAACCCTGTGGATTTAAAAAATGATCCT
>CAYYIQ010000002.1:0-37605 GCA_964472005.1 uncultured Bdellovibrionales bacterium
CTCGAACCCGTGTTAATGAAGAAATTGGTGGGGATAGGATTTGAACCTATGTAACGCGAAGCGTAACGGGTTTACAGCCCGTCCCCTTTAACCACTCGGGCACCCCACCATATAAAAATAAATAAAAACATTTTTGCATTTAAATTTTCTAAATTAATTCAAAAACAAAACGAATTTCGATGCCTTCTACATATCAATTAGAAAAAAAAAGCAAGCACTAAAATTTTATTTAATCAAAAATTTAAATACTTAATCGATAAAAACTTTAAAAAACCAAATAGACTGGCCTTGAACATTCACTTATTAATTTCAAGACTCGCTCACAAACAAGCTGGAGCAACTTCTACCAGCTATTTTTGCCATAAGAAAATCCGAATCGCAGCGATTAGGATGATTGCAATATGACTACGTATAATGTTGCTATCATTTTAAACGAAAGAAAATCGACTTTCAACAGAGCAAAAAACTAAATCCCCTCTGACCGACATCTGGAATAAACTGCAAATTAACGACCAGGTTTAAGGGCGAGCTCTCAAAAAGTTTATTCGAATAAAAAGGTGATAGAAAAATCACCTTTCATAACTAATATAGAGGTTTTCCTCTTGTTCATCGGGCGTCAAATCTTTCGATTTATTCGTCACCACTGTCGTTAGAACTGCCGCTATCAGAACGTGGTCCGTTACCACCATCTCTGCTGTAGTTACGAGGTCGATTAGATCCTTGGCTTCGGCGTCTATTATTGTTAGAACTTCTTCCTCCACCTGAGCCATTACTACGGCCCCGACCTTGTCCATCGCCTTGGTTATTCGAATGGCGACGACCGCCTCTTCCTCCATCTTGTCCCGATGAAAACCCTGAAAGACTATGGTGTGTAAGGGGTACGTACCCTGGTGGGTATCTATTTTCGCTCATACATTTCCTTAATTATTTTATTTTTTTATTAATCTTTAACGAGAACTACTTTTCGTCAAAAGAACCAATTTTTCTAAACTTTTGATACCGCTTTTGAGCAAGCTCATCGACTTCTTGACCAAGTAATTCTTTTAAATTCCTTGCAATAGCCTGCCCTAAAAACTCAGCAGCTTTGTCATGGTCTCGATGCGCGCAGCCATCTGGCTCTTTTACAATTTCGTCAATTACTCCCAATTGAAGAAGCGACTGAGCTGTAATTTTTAATGAATCCGCTGCAACCTCTGCCATACCAGCAGATGAATTTTCGCCTTCATTTCCTTTTCCCCATAGAATTGAAGCACAACCCTCAGGAGAGATCACGGAATACACAGAGTTCTCTAGCATCAACAGCCTATCGCACACTCCAAGTGCCAAGGCACCACCACTACCACCCTCTCCTATTATTATGGAGATAACTGGAGTTTTGACTCCACAAAGATCGAAAATACTTGATGCTATAGCTTCCGCCTGCCCCCGTGCTTCGGCGTCGATTCCTGGATAAGCCCCTGTAGTATCAATGAATAATAGTAAAGGAAGCTTAAATTTTTCAGCTAATTTAAAAAGTCTCTGGGCCTTTCGATTACCTTCTGGCATCGTCATCCCAAAATTCCTTTTAATCCTTTCTTGAGTGGTTCGTCCTCTCTGTTGACCAACAAACATAACGGGGATGTTATTGAATCTACCAATTCCACCAACCATTGCACTATCATCACCAAATAATCTATCACCGTGTAGCTCTGAAAAATCGGTTAAAAGTTTATTAACATAATCAAGCGTAAACGGCCGATCGAAATGCCTTGAAAGTCGAACCCGTTGATAGGGCTTTAAGTTACCGTAGATATCATTCCGAACTTTTGAAAGTTTTTTCTCAAGTTTGCTGAGATCAGCAACTTTCGTTTTATCTCCAGCATCAAGAACAGCTTTCGTCCGAATAATTTCTTCTTCTACTTCGACTACTGGCTTTTCGAAATCTAAATATTGACTAAAATCCATAACGTTAAATCACTTTAAATTCTTAAATAAGGGCTATTTTCCCGTAATAAACGCGCTCCGAGCGTCCGTCAGAATCATTCTCACATTTTAAAGCTTGAAAGCAATTACTTAAATCCTGTGACAAGAATTCTTTGACAATCTCCGAGGTCGCTTCTAATCCATCAACAAAAGATAACTCAAACAATCTTTCTTCATCTCTTTTTAATTGCTGAAGCTCTAATTGCCTATTCTTTTTCGTGCGTCCCACTGTTCTAGGTTTACGCGGATCTAAAGTAGTATCCAGATCTAGATTTTCTGACAATGGCGAAAGTTTGGAAGATTCGGTCTTCTCCCCAGCCCCGCAATTATCATACGACCCTAAATTTTGACCTAATTTATTAGCGCGCATGCCAAAATCTTTATTAAAGATTGATAATTTCTTTAGCGGAGTCCAACCCAGTGTATTAGGCTGATTATTCCACCAAGTCCTTTGGCGTTTCGCGAATCTTCGAGTATCACGCTGAATATTTTTTATCAAGGACATTATATCTAATATTTTCAATCCATTAGATGTTCCTAGCTCCTCAGCGATATGACGATAACCTATTGCCTTAAGACCAGGGGCAAGAGAATTAGCTTCAATGATCTTCTCAACCTCAGAAACCCACCCTTGATCAAACATTTGAATAACTCGTTGATCAATTTTTTCATATAATTTTTTACTGTCTTCTTCTAAGATAATCACCAAACCAAGCAGGTTAGAATCAGGTTCGGCAAATATCCTGCGATATTCAGAACTTTTAACCCCACTTGAAAGAAATAACGATAAAGATCTTCTAATTCGAAAAAAATCTTTAACATCAATTCGGCTAGCAGCTTCCTTGTCAAGAATCATCAATAGTTGATAACACCAACTTTGAAACTCTGCTCTATCCATCTTTTCTTCAATCTTTGAAAGACAATCGTAATCTTGGCTCTGTCCGTATGAACTCATAAAGTTTGAAAACAATGCACGAAGGTACATTCCAGTACCACCAACAATAATTGGTATTTTACCACGTTGATGAATATCCTGAATTGCTCCTAACGCCTCCCGTCGAAATCTACCCGCTGAATATTGTTCAGAAGTCTCTACATGAGAAATTAAATGATGCTTAACTCGATTCAACTGTTGATCGTTGACTTTTCCACTTCCGATATCGAAGTTTTTATAAACCTGCACAGAGTCAGCATTAATAATTTCTCCACCAATCTTAGTCGCAAGTTCGATTGAGAAATTAGATTTTCCTGAAGCGGTAGGTCCACTAATGCATATAACTGGAAGTAAACTATTGTATTCGGCCAAATTCTTTCTCTAAGTCGTTTTCATTTAACCACCAAATTACCGGCCGACCATGCGGACACCAACCTGACAAATCAGCCTGTTCTAACTGAGACATCAACTCATACGCTTCCTCTGCCTTAATTTCACGGCCTCTTCTAATTGAGGCATGACAGGCAAGACGCGAGATATAGGAATCTAAATATTTACCTAGTTCAGCTTGGATCCCTTCTGCTGGCGCCTTATCTAAAATTTCGACCAACAAATCAGAGACTCTTCCTTCTTTAAGCAATGGTGAAATTCCTCGCACTAATATCTCATTATTTCTTAGTTCGGCTTCAATTCCAATCAACCTTAAACTCTCAAGCTTTTCTTCAATGCCTTCTAACGATACTAGACAATCAATGGTTAGCGAAACCGGAACCAACAATTCTTGAATTTTTATATTACTGTTTAAAAATTCTTCTTTCAGTCGATAAAAAGTCACCCTTTCATGAGCCGCATGCATATCAAGAATCGCAACTTTTTCAGCACTTGCGAACAGTAGATACAATTTAAAAACTTGGCCTAAATATTTAAAGTTTTGGGCGCTAAATACTTGACTACGACCTTGACCTTCAATATTTTCAGAAACATTGGATTCAGCTAGATTATTCGGTAAACTTTGGTGTTTAGGTTGGTCTTCATCATTATTTTGAGCTGAATAAACAGCTCCATTTCCAACAAAACGTATCTCTTTTTGTTCACTAAATTGGTTTGTGTTAGCACTTTTAAGGGAATAAACTCTTGCAATATCGTTCCCAAAGTTCGTAGAAAAATTGGTTTTTTCAGCTGCAATTTTATCTAACGCAGCTGAAACTGCTCGCTTAACCGATGAAAAAATTAAGCCCTCGTTACTGAACCTTATTTCAGTTTTTTGAGGATGGACATTTACATCTAACTCACTAGGAGTTATTTCAATTGAAAGAAGTCCGCTCGGGAAAAATCCATATTTCAGTAAACTATCATAGCCATCTCTTACAGCCCTCATCAAAAACTGACTTTTAATAACCCTATTGTTCACCAAAAAACGCATTTTTGAACCAATCTTAGGGCAAAATAACGGTTCACTGAGAAGACCTGAAATAGTTAAACAACATTCCTCATTACGATCATTATTGAACATTCTCTCGCTCGAGACTTTAACGCCGGGACCATGGAGTAAATTCAACTTACTAACTCTGTCGCTAAGCCCATCTAATGCATTGAAAGAAATAACTTCTTTGTCGTCTTCTTGAAGCAAAAAAGAGACATCGGGTCTAGCAATTGAAAAATCAGCCACCACCGACTTTACCGAATTAGCCTCAGTTCGAAGTGACTTTAAGAACTTTTTCCTTGCAGGAACATTGTAAAATAGCTCGCGAACCTCAATCGAAGTACCCTTGTCGCAATCAATCTCATAAACATTTTTTTTACCATTTTCGCTATATTCTAATAGAATCCCAGTATTAGAATTTTCAGACTTAGTCTTAATGTTAAATCTAGAAACCGACGCTATCGACGGCAGGGCTTCACCTCTAAATCCATAGGTATTAATTCGTTCAAGGTCTCCAGAAGTCCTTAATTTTGATGTCGCAAATCTCTCTACTGAAAGAATCAGATTTTCTTTAGACATTCCAGACCCATCATCCGAGATCTTAATAAGATCGACCCCTCCCCCTTCAATTAAAATTTGGATATGTTTTGCACCTGCATCGAGCGAATTCTCAATTAATTCTTTCAATACTGAAGCAGGTCTTTCAACGACTTCGCCCGCTGCAATCTGATCGACTACAATCGTATCTAAAACTTCAATAGAATTATTCATAAAATTTCTAAATATAAATCTAATCTCGATAAACTGACAAAATACGTTCAATAGTTCCTGTCGTGGACTTACCTTCATGGAACGGTAAAGAAAGAACTTCCCCCCCATTTGCTAGAACGATATCCGAACCTACAATTTTATCAACAGGCCAATCACCGCCCTTAACAAGAACATTAGGCTTAATTAGGTTAATCAGATTAAAGGGAGTTTCCTCTGAAAAAATAACTACTTCGTCAACTGACTTAAGGCCTAGTAACATTTCACGACGCTCGTCTTCGGGAACAATCGGACGAAGATCACCCTTCAATTTCTTGATACTAGAATCACTATTGAGCCCCACTATTAACTTGTCACCTAATTCCCTCGCATCTTTAAGGTAACGTAAGTGGCCAACATGTAGAATATCAAAACAACCATTTGTAAAAACTATTTTTGCCATCTGCTATCCTCTCTGTAAATTAAGGGACTAAGTATTTAAAGGGACCCTAGATAATCTAAAATTTAAAAATCAAATTTCTGAAATGTAAATTAACACTGTCTACGAAATTATCATAAAGCTAGAATCAAAAATAACCGGATAGATAGCCACCATAGAAAAAGAGGTTCTGCCTAAAAGAGACTAAGAATTTAGCAATCCTACACCATTCGGAACGGTTTTATGACGTTTATCTATTTGAATAATATAGTATATATTTTACTATATTAGCCAGTTTGAAAAATCCGGAATTACTGCCCAATAGTGAGAGTTTAATAGAGTTATGGGCTTAAATTGCTCTCGTGCGTTTAGGCAACTACAATAGCAAATACTGCATAAATGTTGGTCATCAATATATGCGACATTAAATCATTGGCATTTGGGTAAATAGCTTTTTATGGATTTCCAGTGTTAAAATTTATATGAGGATAGGTATAATTGATAAATGTCTAGCGGGTCACACTCCAACGAACTAACAAATTCTGCTAGAATTAAAGAAGAAATTAATATTAAAGGATAAATGGAAAATCTTGACCTACTAACATCGACTAAAAACTGCTCTCTTTATAAAATCAACCAAATTGGGGTCGAAACAGAAGTATTATCTTTATTAGCCTCAACTCCCGAGACTAGAGCAATCGTAAACGATCCTTTGATTTGTGGAATTAAATATACCGACACCCTTCGAGACGCTTGCGCTCAAATATTAAAGTCGCTACCAAATGTCATCCCGCCGTCCATCTCCAACACGATTAACGAATCTAATACCAGCGTTTTAAATATTCTTAGAGGAGGCCTTAATTTTGGTTTGCGTGAAGCACTTGGGAAGGCCTATTCATGGAACAATCATTCTGCCGCATTTATAAGCGCTCAACGCGTTAGAGATTCCAAGAATACCGAAGAATGGTATATCACCGAAAGCAATTACCAAAAAGTATATTTACCAGACAATCCAGCGATAATTTTCGGAGATGTTGTAGCGACTGGAACAAGTTTGGAATTTGCTCTAAACGAAATTTTAGAAATCGCCCAAAAAACCAATCATCCGATTGCATCATTTATATTTTTTACAATCGGTGGACCACGCTCGACAGAAATACTCGAGTCAATCTCCAAAAAAGCTAAAAAAATCTTTCCGGAATTTGCTGGCTCAGTTGTCGTATACCTCGAAGGTTGCTTCTCGGTCGCGTCGCCAGAAAGCTCTCTAAGCATTAAAATTACCGGGACTGACCTTATACGGAGAGAAAGCATACTTGCGCCTGAATTTATCGCCTCACAACTTGAGTGTCCTAGCTACCCTATAGAAAGATGTACTATTTATGACGCTGGATCAAGAGCATTTTGGTTACAAGAATATTTTCAGGACATTTTAGAATACTGGGAATTAACAAAAAAACTTGGAGAGGACGGCTTAACCTATACCGAATTGCTATCCGAAAGATTTCCTGAATTCAAAGAATTCGCTGACAAAGAGAAAAAAATGCTATTATCAGATATAAACTTAGTAAAAATTTGTGAGAATCAAATTTCAAAAATACAAAATTTGATCGGCGTCTCGTAACTTTTGCAACTTGAGGTTTAAATTAACACTTTCAACCGATAGAAGCTCGCAAACAACAAAATTGGCACACCATCTAAAATAGAACTCACCTTACTTCGATCAACTACGAACTTTAAGTGATACTAGAAAAAGTTAAGTGTGTTCAAAATTCAAATCTGATATATTAGAAAGCAATGCCAAATAATAAATCTAAAAATAAATCTCTCTGGATAACGTGGGAGACTCAAAGACGTAATAAAGAACTTGCTAAAGCATTCGATTGCGAACTTAAACAGTTTGATTACTCATGCTTAAATAGACTCAAGCGATATATTAAGTCGACGTCTAAAACGTTTCAAACAATTTGGACATATAAAAATAAAGATTTAAAAGTATACGCTCAGTGTCCTTCTGCTATTCTATGCCTTTTTTTGACTTTCTTAAAACCTATATTCAAATTCGTCCTGATAATTGATTGTCATAACGCTATCTTTAATTACCTTAATCACAACGGACCATTTATTAGACTGATAACTATCTTCTTTCTAAAACGAGCTGATTTATTAATCGTAACTAACGAATATTTCAAAGAGTCTGTCCCAACTACGCAATCAAAAATTTTAGTCTTACCAGACAAACTTCCTGCAATAGATTTTCAGAATGAAACACCTAAGACCTTTTCTAGCGAAAAGCAGAATGTCGTCTTCATTTCATCTTTCTCGAACGACGAACCGATTTATGAATTTTTGAAAGCCGCTAAGGAGCTCACAAATTTTGCCAGGTTTTTCATAACAGGCAAGAAATCAAAGGCTGATTCACTTTTACTATCATTTGAATCGAACGATATCGTCTTTACCGACTATTTGAGCGAAAAAAACTATGAATCACTAATTACCCATGCTGATGTAAACATTGACCTAACGACTCAAAGTGACTTATTAGTTTGTGGTGCTTACGAAAGTCTGTCTGTCGGTGTACCCTGCATCCTGTCAGACACTAAGATACAAAGAGAAATTTTTCCCAAAGGTTATCTTTATACATTCTGTGATTCAGAAAGTTTAAAAGAAACAATTTTGGAATCTTTTCAATTGAAAAACAGACTTAGAGAAGAAATTGACGAATTCAAATCCGAATTTGTTAATAATTGGGAGATCTCGTTTAAAAATTGTCGACAAACAATCGAAAACTTATAGATATTATTTACCTATTCGACATCTAAAATTGAATAGATTAACAAATTTAAGGCATAGAAGAAAATTCAAGTCTTCTTAAATCGTCAACCGTATAGCTACAGGTTGCAGTATTTAAAAGTGCCTTATTTGCTTGACTAAAAATATGCGCTTTTACGAGTCCGTCTGCTTGCTTAATGCAAAGATCATATTTTGCACCCTTCTTAACATTCGCACTAGAGGCACAAACAAATTGCCTGAAATTCTGTAAACACCAGTATGAAGTTTTTTGGAATTCGTAAATAGTACAGGTTGGCACATACTTAGAATTCTTTTCGATAGCTCTGCTTTGTCTTGCTAAACACGATTCATACCCAGATTTATCAAAATTGACTTCGGGAACACAATCATAAGGCCTTAAAGGAACCTCGACGTAAGAATCAAAACTATGGGCGCCCGGCTTTAAACTTATACCATCGCTATCGAATTCAACACCTGCAGAACTTGTACGAATTAACTTTACGGAGGAGTCACATTTTACATAATAGACCAAAGAAAGCTCCGACTCATCAAGTTCTGGACCTAGATAACCTTTAGCAGGTGAACAAGATGAAGATATTAATCCCAAGCATAGTAAGATCCCCACCAGCCCGATCCTCTTGCAACTTTCAAATATTTCAAGCGTCGCACCTTTTAACTTTGTATAAATATCGAAACTCTTAACTCCCATCTCCACATTTTTATCAACATCGAAAGTTAGTTCGACTATTTTTTGAGCAAGAACTTCCTTATTTTCAACTTCTATCAGTGCTCCCCCCTCTTCTAATAGCAACTTAACGTCTTTGACGTTACCGGTGTTAGGTCCTACTAAAATTGGCTTACCAAAATATGCAGGCTCTAGGATATTGTGGCCGCCTACATCTGAAAAAGTTCCTCCAACAAAACAAATGTCTGCTTTACGATATACTTCTAAGAGTTCGCCCATTTTATCGACGACGATAACTTTACCAGAGCTTGGATCAAAGCGTTTTCCAAAGCTATTTGGATCATCTGAACGTCTAACCACGTTAAATCCACTTTCCAGTAAATCTTGCGAGTACTTCGTGAAACGTTCAGGGTGTCTTGGCACAAGCAAAGCAATAGGAGTTACATCGAAATCTTGTAATTTGGTGAAAATTAATTCGATGCTTTCTCTGATAAGTTGTTCTTCTTCCTCTCGAACACTCCCAAAAGCTATAAAAAGCGATTGATCTGAGAAAACTAAACTTTTACTTATTTGATTCCACCAGCTTTCAAAATCCGGCTGTGAAGTAGGAATTGGAAAATCATATTTTGTTGAACCAGTTTGAATAATTGATTTAGGATCCGCACCGATTGCAATAAACCGATCTCGATCTTTCATTGATTGCACGAATATCCGTTTAAAACACTTTATAACGGGAGCGAAAAAGAAATTTAGTTTAGTGTACTTGGAAATAGTATGATCTGAGATTCTTCCATTCACCATAACGCAGCTTACCTGTCTTTTTACAGACTCATGTAAAAGAGCAGGCCATATTTCGGTCTCGTTTATGATAAGAATCTCTGGCTGATATATGCTTAAAAAGTTTCTTATAGTTCTTGGAACATCTAAGGGTGCGAACCTCGATTCGATATCGGGAAGGTTCCTCTTGGCTTCTTTTAACCCCGTTTCGCTTGTTGTGGTCAGAAATATTTGACTACTTCCAACCTCTCGCTTGTACATTTCAATTAATGGGAGAATTCCCCGGACTTCACCTACCGATGCAGCGTGAAACCAAACTTTCTTTTTACTTCCTCCCGAAAAACGAACTCGATCTTTAAAGTTCGACACGGGTGATAAATTCACGAAGTTTAGAATTCCGATAATCCAAGATAGAATTGTAGTAAAAACGCCATAAACAAAATAGAACATTACTGTAAATTTCCTAACGATGGGAGCGGAGAATCAATATTAGTATCCCTAAATTGAATCTCATATAATCGCGAATATTCTCCCTTAGAAGCTAAAAGTTCTGAATGCTTCCCAGTCTCAATTATTTTACCGTTTTTCATTACCAAAATTTGATCAGCATTTCTAACCGTTGAAAGTCGATGTGCGATCACAAAAACAGTTCTCCCTTTCATTAACTCATCGATAGCTTTTTGGACTTGATCTTCTGAATCGTTATCAAGACTTGCAGTTGCCTCGTCCAAAATTAAGATCGGGGAATCTTTTAAGATAGCTCTTGCTATTGCGATTCTTGCTTTTTGCCCTCCTGATAGACGTCCTCCAATTTCCCCAACCGATGTTTCAAATCCGTTAGGTAATTTATCTATAAATTCGGTGGAATATGAAAGTTCTGCAGCCCTAATAACTTCCTCTTTCGAAGCACCTTGTTTACCGTATGCAATATTGTTGTAGATGGTGTCATTGAAAAGAAAAACATTTTGTCCAACAAACGAGATACTATTCCGAAGTGAAACCAATGAGTAATCTCTTATATCGTGGCCATTAATTAATATTCTCCCTGCGGTCAGATCGTAAAATCGAGGGAGGAGGTTAACCAAAGTACTCTTCCCAGACCCACTCATTCCAACTAGCGCATTGGTTGAACTTTTTTGGCATTGAAAAGAGAGGTTGTCCAGGGCTTTAAAACCAGTTGGGTAACAGAATTCGACATTTTCAAAAATCACGCTTTCGATTTCGTCACTAACTTCTCTTTTTCCATTGTCGACAACAGTTTCAGGCTTGTCGATTATCTCAAAAATCCTATCAGCTGCGGCTATTCCAGTTTGTAAGCTTGTATTAACACGACTTAATTTTTTGAATGGCTCATACAGCAAGAAGATTGAAGTGATGAAAGCTATAAAATCGCCCTGGGTTCGTACACCATCGATAACACTTAACGCACCGTAAACAATGATAGCAGCAATCGCGAGCGTCGCTAAAACCTCATTCGTCGGAGCGGAGAGCGCACCATATTTTTCGGCTTTCATCTGAATTTTTGTGAATTCATCATTTTCTTTTTGAAATCTAGTATTTTCAAAATTTTCGCGTTGAAAAATCGTAACAATTTTATGTCCTTGAATTATTTCACTTAATAACCCCGTCATTCCGCCAAATTGCTCCTGACCAGTTCTACTTAATTTTTTAACTCGTTTTCCAAAACGAATTACGGGATAAATGCACAACGGGAAGCCAACAACAGCGATGCACGCAAGAAGAGGATCCAAATAGATAGCAACGGATAATAGTGCAATTATTCTAACGGTATCACGCATTATTGAGGCTCCCGCATCTGTTAATGCTGTTCGAACTAATAATGCATCATTCGTAATTCTTGAGATTAATCCGCCTGAACCCTGACTCTCGAAAAATTCGGGAGAATGACTGATCAATTTTTTGACAATATCATTACGAATATCTCTGACGACCGAATGCCCAACGCTCGCAGATAAATACTTTTCAAAGAAACCAAAAACACCTCGAATAATTGAAAAACCAAATAATGCGGTTACAATAAAATATAAGGTATCCTTATCACCCTTGCCAAAAACATCATCTAGAACTGTCTTTAGCAAATATGGGATTCCACCATCAGTAGCCCCATATATTGACATCGCAACGATTGCGAAAATGAACTTAACTTTATACGGAATTAAGTATTTTAATAGTCTGCGGTATGTTTTAGTAGAACTCATGCTTGCGCCTGTAATTGTGTTATATGTACAGCTTGGATTTCACTATATATTTCTTTTGCAACCTTCTCTGCGACACTGGTCAAATCCCCAGTTTCTAACTTTGCTTTCACCGCAGCTAGATCTTCCATGATTTGTTTTCTATATTTATCGTCAAACACCAAACGC
Organism: uncultured Bdellovibrionales bacterium; assembly: GCA_964472005.1. Lineage (GTDB taxonomy): Bacteria > Bdellovibrionota_C > UBA2361 > SZUA-149 > DAOLCO01 > CAYYIQ01. Next base: position 12,142 of record CAYYIQ010000002.1, read on the forward strand.
TCGACTTCATTTGCAATACTGCTTGGGTCAAATTTATCTTGCACAAACTCTCTGACAATTTCTCTATTGGCAATCAAATTAGGCATCCCAATGAACTTCACCCCTCTTATTAGCAATTTACCGATTAGATAAGTCAACTTGGATACTCGGTAACAAATACAAAATGGGATTCCAGATAATGCCGCTTCAATTGTAGCGGTTCCAGATGCGATAACACCCGCGTTAGCCACATGTAATAATTCTTTAGCTTGCCCCTCTATGAACGAAACTCCTTTGATGTCTTTTTTATAGACACTTACTATTTCAGATACTGAATGAGCAACAGGAATAACAAAACATAAGTCAGGGTGTTTATTAGCTAAAATCTCAATAGACTCCAACATTATCGGCAAATTCTTAATGATTTCTGCTTTGCGACTTCCAGGTAGAAAAGCAACAATTTTCGATTTCTGCTCTATCCCATTATTGATCAAGAACTCGTTTCTGTTAACCGAATCCAAAACTTCATCGGTATATGGGTGACCTACGTATTTTGCACTGACACCTTTGTCTCGATAAAAATCTTCTTCAAAAGGAAATATTGGAAGTATCTTATCTACATACTTTTTCATCAGCTCTATTCGACCACGCCTCCAAGCCCATAGCTGAGGACTAATAAAATAGACAACTTTAATTCCACGCTCATGTAACTTACGTGCCATTCTCAAATTAAAATCCGGGAAGTCGACCAAAACGGCAACTTTAGGTTTTCGCTCATCGACTTCATCTAATAGCTTCCAAAATGCTTTATATAGCTGCCCTAATTTTCCAACGACCTCTGTGAATCCCATCACTGAAGCTGTAGTTCTAGCATCAACCGTCAGCTCCATCCCGTTTTTCGAAAGCTTAGCACCGCCCATCCCAAAAAATTTAGTAGTAGGAAGCAATTCCCTTAAATATGGAAGGACTAAGGCCATGTGTTCATCACTGGATGTTTCACCACAAACAATTAAAATGGACTCTTCTTTAACATTTGTCATTGATTAAACACCTTTTGAAGTTCTTCAGGAACTTGACCGAATTTTTGAGCAGACAATTGCATCGCATCTCTAATTTTATCAACTAGTTTGATAGCGTTAAGACCGTCCTGCCCTGACACCACAGGTTTTGTTCTCGATCTAACGCAATTTACGAAAGATTCTATCTGATCCCTCAAGGCATCACGAGGATTAAGTTTTTCCTCCTTTTGGTTAATGTTAGGAACACCAAAAATACTTTTCCCCTCTCCTTTGGTCGAAATTTTTATTTTTTTGGCATCGAGATCGAGAGATAGATACGAGTTTGGTTGAAATACTCTAAAACTTCTTTCTGATGTAAAAGCAGCCCTACTTGTGTTTATATTAGCTATAACACCGCCTTCAAATTCAATTCTCACATTTGCGATGTCAATAGCTCCAGTTAGGACGGGAATCCCCACGGCTTCAATTTGCACAATAGGTCGATCAACAAAATACAATAATAAATCAATATCATGGATCATTAAATCCAAAATCACATCTACATCTGCGCCCCTTCCCTTAAATGGGGCAATTCTTCTAATCTCAAAAAACCAGGGGTTGGAAAGAAAATCTTTCATCCGAACTATCGCAGGATTAAACCTTTCTACATGCCCAACCTGTAAAATTCGTTTATTTTTGTCAGAAAGGTCGACTAAAATTTCAGCTTCATCCAAAGTCGTAGTAATCGGTTTTTCGACTAGAACGTCAACGCCATTTTCGAGAAAAAATTTAGAAGCAGCAAAATGACTCTTAGTATCAGAAGCAATACTTACGCAATCTAAACCTAAATCTTTAAGTTTTTCGTAATCATCGTAAAAGGTCGACGAATACTTTTTAGCTATTTTTTTTGACTTGGAAATGTCTAGATCACAAACGGCCAATAATTCGACATTGTCTAAACCTGCATATTTTTCAGCATGATAGGAGCCAAGGTGACCGCAACCGACTACAGCGGCCTTTATTTTAGAATCTTTCATTTTATTCCCTATTTTGTGATTTGCGCGACAAATTTCTAAGAGAGTGACTTCAGTTCTCGCTTTTAAGCAGATACATAAAATTTATCGAAATGATATCTAACATAAGCTGCGCTATTGAATCAAAGAAGAATAGCCCAGACTCAATTAGAACAATTTTTTATGCATAAAATCACCAATCAACAGAATCTACACCAGAGGCAGGAAAACTCGGGTTTTCGATCCACTCATGCGCTGTTTAGGAAAATTAAATCCCAAACACAAGTTTTACATAAACATGTCATCAAAGATTGAATTCTTAGTCCGATCATCTAGCACAAATTAGTCTTAAATTCAGCCCACAGTAGTAAAATTAATAAGCAGTAATTAACCTGAATGAATGAAAAACTAGAAATTCACCATTCCCTACCTATTTAAAGAACAATACCGCTAAGCTTTGCTCACAGTTTCATGTGTATTGCATTTAAAGTACTCGAAAATATCTAAGAGATCACAACCTTTCTATTAGATAAAACATCTAAATTATTATAGACTTCAGCCCGAATTTAAATGAACACATTATTAAATTCGGTTTCTTATTTGGACAGTGAAAAGTTTGAATTAAAAATTCTCTCGTTTGCGCAAAAATGAAAAACAAAAGTTTCTTTAAAATAGATTGGTAATTGTGTTTGAAGATTCAAGCACAGGCATCATACAAAAGTAATAATAACTAAATATCAAATTCAAATCATACAGTAAATGAAATTAGTCGGCATAAACTCTTCTGAAAAACCTTCAAACTTAGTCAAATCACTTGTAGATTACCTTTCTGAAAAAGGTGGCAGCAACCTAGGTGAAAAAATTGAGGTTGCAAAAGGTATATTTCGTAAGATGCCAAGTTATCTTGCTCAAGAAAGTGACCTAGTTAACCTCGAAAAAATCGTTGATAATTCGCTTGAGGTCGTAGATGTATATACCAGCGGGAAAGACCAAATTATCACGTCCTGCTTCAGCACCCCTGGTGTTGTTGATTCAATTGGATTTACCATTGCTCTTGGTGATAGACCGTTTATTGTTGACACGATTAGAGAATACTTCAAAGCAAAGAAAATTACCTTATTGTGTTTCACTCACCCAATCTTAGAATTATCTGATAAGAGACAGGTGTCTTTAAGTTTCTTCCAAATTGAAAAAGGCATCCACGTCAATGAGAGTCTAATTTTAAACGATCTAAAAAACCATTTAGATTCTTTAATTATTGCGACCGGTGATTTTCCAAAAATACTCGATCAACTCAACATTGCAATAAAGGAAATAAATGAAAGTAATGATTCATTTAAAGAGGAGGTAACTTCTTTTCTAAAATGGATGCGAGAAGACGGGTTCATTTTTTTGGGTTACAACGAGAACGTAAACGACCAAAATCAATTAGGGATACTGAAACAAAAATCCGACCCTTTGGTGAAATCACTCAACAACGCCCTTGCCCAAAATATCGATTTCATTAATTCCGATGACAGATCATTTTTCTGTTCGAAAACAGCTATTAAAAGTCAAATACATAGAAGAGACTACTTAGACATCATCTCCGTAAAGAGTGGTTCAAATTTTGTTCGAAACTTTGTAGGACTTTTCAGTTCTAAAGCTAACAACCAAGAAGTATCTTCTGTCCCGATATTGAGAAAAAAATTAGCTGATGTTTTAATAGAAGAAGGGCTAGTACCGAATTCTCATGATTACAAAGAAATTATCAATCTTGCAGATACAATTCCAAAAGCTGATTTTCTGCAATATTCAAAAGAACAAGTTAGAGCTTATTTCCAAGAAATTACAAATGCTCATATACAAGGCAAATTAAAACTTATTCATATTGTCGACCGACTTGAAAGATTTCATTATTTTACCGTTGCGCTTCCGCGAGATCGATATTCTCGATCAGCTGTAAGTGCAATAGAAAGTATATTAAAATCATCTTTCACATCGACCCCTAGTGAAGTTGAAACGCATGCGGTGCTAGGAGATCATCCTCTAGTACTTGTCAGGACCATGGTTCCATACAGCCCCAAGACATCGCTAAAAAGAACTATCGATGAGCTTGAAGAAATTATTTTAGAAAAAACGATAAGTTGGGATGAAAAATTTCAGATTTACCTCAGTGAAGAATACGATGAAGTGAAAGCCCTAACACTTTACAATTTCTACTCTGGAGCGTTTTCTAAAACTTACCAAAGTTCCCATGACGCTAAAGATGCACTTTCTGACATACCTATTCTTGAAAGCCTTTCAGTTGAGAACCCATTAGAACTTTCTTTTTCAGCACAAGAATCATACGATGACTCTCCTAATTACCTTTTGAAGGTGTACAAACGCGGAGAAGCGTTAACTCTTAGTAACATCGTTCCATACTTAGAAAATTGTGGTTTTAATGTCCTAAACGAAATAGTATCACCTATTGCAACCGAAGGTGCTGTTTGGGCTAATATTTACAATTTCTATTTAACTCCGAAACAACCTAGCCAGATTTCACAGGACAGAGCGACTAAAATTCTAATTCCTGGGTTAAAGGAAATTCTTTCAAAGAAATCAAGCAATGATTTGCTCAATAGCCTGTTGATTGAACCAGGATTATCTCTACATTCAATTGCGATACTAAGGGCCTACGTAAGGTATTTGACCCAAATTAAAATTACCTCAAGTCCTAAGCATGCGATGATTGCGCTTATCAACTACCCAGATATCGCCTGCTTACTCGCTGAGTACTTTGATCAGAAGTTTAACCCACATGGATCAAGAGAATCGATACCATCACATGAAAGATTCAACCTAATAGGCATCCTCTCACAGAAATTGAATAAGGCCTTAAAAAAGGTGTCAAACCTTAGTCACGATAGAATTCTTACGTCTTTAATTCAGTCAGTAGACGCGACCTTACGAACTAACTGTTTTGTAGAAAATGGGAACCAAGTAATTTCTTTAAAGATTGATTGCTCTAGAATTACGAATATTCCGACTCCCATTCCATATAGAGAAATATTTGTTAGTGCACCTGATTTTCAAGGAACCCATCTCAGAGGTGGAAAAGTTTCTAGAGGTGGATTGCGATGGAGTTCAAGACCTGACGATTTTAGAACAGAAGTTCTTGGCCTCATGAAAACTCAAATGGTGAAGAACTCGATCATTATTCCCGTAGGCGGAAAAGGAGGATTCATTCTCCACGAAGAACCGACTGAGAGAAAAGACCTCCAAAAGAAAGTTGAAAATACCTATAAAAAATTCATTCGGGCTCTTTTAGATATCACAGACAATCGGATTGGCTCCCATATTAAGACACCGCTGAACTGTATTTGCTATGACGAGTTAGATCCTTATTTGGTAGTTGCTGCAGATAGAGGAACTGCGACTTTTAGTGATATTGCCAATGAAATAGCGACAAAAGAATACTCATTCTGGCTTGGCGACGCTTTTGCATCAGGTGGGAGTGTTGGCTACGACCATAAAAAGCTTGGTATAACAGCCAAGGGAGCGTGGGAGTGTACAAAACGACATTTTGTTGAGTTAGGAGTAGACATTGGTACCCAAGAATTTACTGTAGCTGGGGTTGGGGACATGTCGGGAGACGTATTTGGCAATGGGATGCTATTAAGTGACAATATAAAGCTAGTTGCAGCATTCGATCACCGTCATATCTTCCTTGACCCAGATCCAGACTCAAAAATTTCTTTCGCTGAAAGAACACGCCTATTCAATCTCCCGACTTCAAGCTGGAACGATTACGACAGAAGCTTATTAAGTAAAGGTGCTCTAATCATTCCAAGGACCGAAAAATCGGTTACCTTGACACCCGAGATAAAAAAAGTTTTGGAGACAGAAGTAGACAATTGTTCAATTAACGAAATTATTCAGTTGATTTTAAAAGCACCTGTAGACCTTCTCTGGAATGGCGGAATCGGTACTTATATAAAATCTTCAGAAGAGGATCATTCAAAAGCTGCTGACAGAACAAATGATGATGTCAGGGTTGATGCGAGAGATCTTAGAGTTAGAATCATCGGCGAAGGCGGTAATTTGGGACTCACTCAAAAAGCTCGTATTGAATATGCGAGAATAGGTGGTCGTATAAATACTGATGCTGTCGACAACTCAGGTGGTGTTGACATGAGCGATCTAGAAGTCAACTTGAAGTTACTTTTTAGACAACCTATCTCTGACAATACTATTACAATTGAGAATAGAAATATAGCCTTGCGAGCGTGCGAAGAAGAAGCTTGTGAAAAAGTTAAAAATAGAAACAACTCTCAAAGCCTTGTCCTTAGCCTTGCCGTCAAACGAAGTCGTACTAACCTTTATTCCTATAAAGACCTTATTACATTTTACGAGAAACTTAATCGTTTAAATCGAGAACAAGAAAGTCTTCCTTCAGATGAAGTATTTGAGAAGCGAAAACTTGCTAAAGCTGGACTTTCACGACCAGAATTGGCAATCCTTGTCGCACACACGAAGATGTGGGTTTTTGATGAATTGATGGAATCATCAATTCCAGATGAAAAGCTGTTAGAAACATTTTTGTTTTCTTATTTCCCTAAAGAAATCTCTAACCAATTTTCCACTATTCTTCCCCAACATCCACTTCGCAAAGAAATTATTGCAACTCAGATTGCAAATTCATATGTCGAAAAAATGGGATGCACATTTGCTTTACGGGTAGCAAACCAGACTGGTTCTTCATTTAATGAAATCTTCAAGGCCTACTTAATTTCCGACTCGATCTTCAATTCGAGTTTAATTTCGCAAAAATTAAAGGTTTTAGATAGACCAACTTCATCTAAGATATACCTCTCAACATTGCTCAGAATACAAGCAACACTTGCAAGCATGACCCAATGGTTCTTAAATAGCATAGATAAAAGCCAATCTTTCGAGGCCGTCGTAGAGGGCTATAAGAATGAGTTTATTGATCTATTAAATTCGACGGATAAGATTCTATCTCCAAAAGAAAAGAACGAATTCGACGATGCAGTAAGAGATTTATTAATCAATGGTGTAGCTAAAGATGCTGCGACAACATTAGCCGCATCTTATTATGCTCCAGTATACCTAGACATAATTAAGGTTTCAAAGAAGACCGATCTACAACCGATTGAGATAGCAAAACTATACTCAAGGTTAGCTACTGAGTTGAATATCAACAAACTAATTGATTACGCGAACAATACTACTTTAGAGGATCAGTGGGATAACTTAGCTTTGAGCACTTTAAGCGTTAAAGTCAGAGCAAGTGTTGCCAATTTATGTCAAAGTATTATTGCTGAACAAAAAGATACTAGTGAAGATTCTATCGTCAGTTACTTCCAAAAAAGAGCTAACCAATTTGAGCAGTATAAATTGATGGTTCACAACCTAAAACAAAACAATCTGACAATTTCTACCCTATTTATTGCAGCGAACATGGTGGAAAGTTTATCCTCAAAAGAGCTATAAATAATATTCGCAGAATGGGCGGTCTTAAGATTCCAAGTAGAAGCTGGATTCAAATAAAGTCGAGAATACTAAACCGCCCACCACTTCATTAGGACTCCAAAGAGTAATGTCGTCGAAATAATAATCGAATAAACGACCATCGCATTTTCAACCTTCAATGATTCCGACTTCCTAAAAGCTAAATATAAAATAAAAAGCGGAATTGAATATCGATGCTCAATAAGTTGAGAAGGTACTAACGCAATCGGTATCACAGGAAACAAAGCATAATAACTTCTCGCCTTCAACGGCGTAATTAAAAGCAGTCTAAGAGATAATAACACTATAATAGAGTAGAAAAATTTGTGTATCGCGTTTTCATAAAAGAAAACTAGACAACGGTTTCTCAAAAACATTGAGATTTGATTATAGGGGTGTTCTAAACTCGAGAGGAATAAAAGAGAAACAAGCGTAATCCCAACGAGAAGAAAAAATGAATTCCCAAGGGAGGAACTGTTCTTTATAACTCCAAAATTTGCACCGATGTGGAACGGCAGTAATAAAACAAAGTAAAGAAAAAGAAAAAAAACTGTATTACCACTATAGAGTCCAATTACATGATTCGATCTGTCACCGATTGCAACACCACCATTTTCAACAATAAATAAAACTTCGATGGCTATAAATAGTAGTATAACTACAAACGGAGAGATATTATTAGTGATAACTTTCTTTAAACTGCTCGGTTTAAGAGTAGGCAATAAATCACTTCGCAGCAAAAGATATAGAATTTCAAAAATTAAAAATATTATATTGGTTTGTCGAATATAAAACGACGCGAAATATAAGATCGCTGCCAAGACGGACTTTCCCCTGACAAGAAAAATAGTCCCCCATACTACGACTAATAGTGACAGGATATCGGTATAAAGAAAAAAATAATAAAGAAATAACGGTGGAAGAAAAGACATCTGCACGGCACGTTGTAGTGAATACTTCTGTCCTGCACTTTTCGCCAAATAAAAGAAAGAAGGTACTAAGAGAAGTGATAAAAATGTGTTCACAAATCTTAGGATAGCTAAATTGTTCGATCCCATGGAACGTCCAAAGAATGCAACAAGTTCATGATATGTCGTAAAAGTAGTGATATAACTATATATTTCATGACTTCCGCTCATTATTAGATTTATTTGAAAATAGTGGAAATTTTCATCTGAATAGAGTCCTGAATTCCGAACGACCAGGAAGGTAAAAAGTATAAATAGTTTTGTAAAAATCAGCCCGTAAATTTGAGTTTTACTCAAATTGAATAAACTATTTTTTTTCAGGAACATAGCCTAATTCCCAAATACGTAAAGAATGTTCCCAATAGAATTGACGAGAACACGTAGATAAGAGCCACTGTGAAATTACCATTTTTTATAAGAGTAACTGTTTCGATACCGAACGCTGAAAATGTGGTGAACCCTCCAAATAAACCTGTGATTAACAAGAGCTTAAGAACATCAGACGACAGGTCGATTTTTTGCAAAAGGACAAAAAAACATCCAATTCCGAAACATCCCAAAAGATTTACGATGAAGGTTCCGTATGGATACACAGATCCTACTGCATATCTAGATATTAGCTGCGATAATACGTATCGTAAGACACTTCCAATCATCCCACCAAACCCAACAGCTAGAACTTCTTTAACCATATACAGTCTACAAATATTTGTTTCCGTTAGAATACGTATTTAAATCACAAATTATCTATTATTTTAGACAAGATACCTGATTCGGTTTGTAGGAATCGCTATTACCCTAGCCATGTTCAAATAGAATTTAATACCAAATAGAACTCACTCGATTTAACATCACCATAAAAATTCAGCATCTATTAAAATAGAATCTCTACAGATAATTTCAAACATAAAAAGCCTCTAATAATCAAGTATTTAAGTAGCTTTAAGAGTTAGTCTCGATATCACACACTTTAATATTGATTTTTCAACTTAATTATTGTTTTATGATTGAATAAAGTAATAATTAACCAAGCTAAGTTCGTCAGTATTCTATTAATCCATGAAATGGATTGGGGAAACCGACTAGAGCAGTGAGTTTTTATTGCCATAAGCAGAATGTTTTGGGTAGAGATAATGACTAACTTCGTCAGTAGTTATGAACGACTACTGGCGGAGCGCGTATATAAGGTTCTGTTACAGGTTTCGCCATTTTCCTTTGTCTGACCATTTACAAGGATTTTCTGATGTCAACTACACTGGATCAAGAAGTAAAAACTGATGATGAGACATTAGCGAAAATTTTGATTGTTGATTCTATTATGGAATCAGGGAGATCACTAGATTCGTTTTACAAAATATGTGAGCTATGGCCAGTAAATGTGCGTCCATTGCCCGAGCATCCGATTCTCGAAAGAACATTGCGTAAGATTGAAAGTGATCTTACTGAAAAACTACTAGATCCTGAGGTCAAGCAAATATTCTCCGGAGTAAGCAACGATCGACTGATGAACACTCTACTACTGAGAAAAGTTTGGTTATACATTCCTAGATTGAGTTGTCACGATCATTTGATTGATGAGATGTACCCAGAACTCTTATCTTCTTGATACGGAATATTAATTATACTGGATAATCTACGAGGATAGTTAAAGCCCTCGTAGAAAGATATTATTTAATACGCACTCCGTTCCTATTTAAATGCTAATGCTATTTCTTTATTTAACTGAAACACCGAGGATTTCTTTATTGTTAGCCCTACAAGTGCTATTTAAAATTAAAATTCTCTAAAGTTACTTTAGATATTCCCATCTAAATTTACGACCGACATATTAAAATTTTAGGCGTTACTTGCCTGGCAGAAAGATAGACCACTAATTATGAAAGAAATTTTAAGAAATGAATTTATAAATTTTAGTCTAATCTTTACCGGTATATTTTCAGCAGCCATGGGCATTCACGGCTTCCTTGATGCTAGCAATTTCATCGATGGTGGAGTTATGGGGATTTCAATGCTTGTAGCTAAAAGCACTAAACTTCCTTTAAGTCTACTGATCCTACTTACGAACTTCCCGTTCCTTATTATTGCATATAGAATCATGGGTAAAGCCTTCGCAGTTAGAAGCGTAATCGCAATAATTGGCCTATCACTTGTCCTCGCCTTAGTACATTTCCCTGCTATAACCTCTGATAAAATTTTAATAGCAATTTTTGGTGGCTTTTTTATTGGAACAGGAATCGGGCTTACCATTCGAGGCAGCGCCGTCTTAGATGGAACAGAAATTGCGGCGCTTCTGATTAGCAAAAAAAGTACTCTTTTCAGAGTTGGAGATATCATCCTGATTTTCAACATTAGTCTATTTTTGTCTGCTATCTATTTACTAGGTGTTGAATCAGCTCTTTATTCTATTCTAACATACATGTCTGCTGCCAAAACATTAGACTTTGTAATTCATGGTCTCGAAGAATATACAGCGGTAACAATAATCTCCGGGAAGGCCACAACAGTAAGAGAAGAAATTATTAGCCAACTAGGGAGAGGAGTTACAATATTTAAGGGGACTGGCGGACTAAGTGGACGCGATCAAGAAATTCTTTACTGCGTTGTTACCAAACTTGAAATTGGTTCATTGAAAAAATTAGTCCGAGAAATTGATAAAGATTCATTTGTCACATTCCACTCTCTACTCGACGCAGAAGGCGGCGTCATAAAAAAGAAAGCACTCCACTAAACTATATTTAGCTATGAATAAATTATTTGTTTGATAGATTAGATTATAGATAATCCTATTTATGTCCGGTAGTGGCATTTGATCGGTAGTTTAAAATGACTAGAAAGATAATTCATGTTGACATGGATGCATTCTACGCATCAATAGAGCTTCGAGACAATCCCGAACTACTCAACATGCCAGTTATTGTTGGTGGAGATCCATCTGGTCGTGGTGTTGTTGCAACGGCGAACTACGAAGCAAGGAAGTTCGGAATCCGATCCGCCATGTCTTCAAGAATGGCACAAAAGTTATGTCCCCACGTAGTATTCATTCCTCCAAGATTTAACGTCTATAAAGATACAAGCAAAACAATCAGGGAGGTCTTTCTATCATTTACACCCAACGTCGAACCACTTAGCCTGGATGAAGCATACTTAGATGTCACCGAAGCTTCTAAAGTATATGGCTCTGCTCAAGCTTTAGCAGTTGAAATTAAATCTCAAATTCGCATTAAAACTGGATTAACATCTTCAGCTGGTATCGGTCCTAATAAATTAATTGCAAAGATCGCTTCCGATTATAAAAAACCTGATGGGATAACAGTTGTTTCACCTTTAAAAGTTCTTGAATTCCTAGAAAACTTACCCGTTCGAAAAATTCCAGGTGTTGGCCCCGTAACGGAACAAAAGCTAGCCGCAAAAAACATCTTAACTATCAGCGAACTTAGAAAAACTTCTGAAAGAGAATTATTCGAAGAGTTCGGTAAAACTGGTCTTTGGCTTTTTAACGCCGCAAGAGGCATCGATGAGAGGGAAGTACAAAACTCCAGAACAAGGAAGTCAGTAAGCGCTGAAGACACATTTGCAAAAGACCTTACGGATCTGGATGAGATACAGAAAAACCTATTTATCATTGCATCTAAGGTAAGCAAAAGATTGGATGTAATCTCTGAGAAAGGTAGAACGATTACTTTAAAGATAACTTTTTCGGACTTTTCTAAGGTAACTAGGTCAAAGACTCTCGCAATAGCCACATCTGATCCTAACCTACTATTTAACACAACACTTGAACTTCTTGTAAATAACTCTATTCATACCAACACCATTCGCCTTTTAGGTATCGGGGTATCAAATTTGCTTTCTACTGAAAAAAAAGTGGAAAGCGTTTTTTCTAGTGAGCTATTTGGAACTCAACTCTCATTTGCTTTTAAAACTTAATACAACACCAGATGCGTAACAATAAGGAAGCAGTTGACTTGAAAGGGCCTGCGCTTAGCGGAGACGTAAGTTCCCCATTTTAATGCACTATTATTTTTTAACTAATCTTCAAGTTTCAATCGAAGTAAGACGATTTTAAGAAGAGAGGCTGGTTTAGGTTTGAATACTGGATTAAAACTCAGACATTGGTCGCCCGACGATAGATAGAGCTACTCAGTTTTAGAGGTATATTCAACAATGTAACTTTATTCAAACGATGAAATACAGTTCGTAGAAAAAGAGTTTAAGAATTTTCTACGCAAGCATTCTATTTTTTTTTGAAATTTTTTAATTTAAATAAATATGTGGTTTTTATAAAACGATGATTGAAGATTTCAAACCCGACATTGTAAACAATTTAAAAAATCCTGCTTTAGAATCTGCAATTAGAGCTGTATACTTTTCACCAAGTAAAACAAATATATCTGGATTTTTTAGAGTCCTCATTGAGAGTACAATGGTAGTATTAACTCTATCTGCACCAAAAAACGATGATGGTATCAATTACTCAGACGAATCTGGATTTAGCCGTTTTGATATTGGTACAAAGATAGAGCTCGTTCAATTAAAAGATGAAAATGAGGAATTAATACTTCCGATTTTTACAGAAGCAAAACACGTTCATCGAGTTGCTGGCCTCGAAAATTTTCACGGGATGGCGATTTCAGCCCTAAATATTCTAGAAATGGCAATTGCCGCAAAGTCGGCCAAAGTTGTTTTCAACCTTGGCTCCGTCGAACAACTAGAATTGGATCGTCCCCATATGATGGAAATTGTCAAACAATTCAGAAACTTCAACCTTCTACCAAACGATCCAATAATGAAAAACGAAAGCAGTTCTACCCAACTTTGACCTTCCACTTATAAATCGTTATTCTAGAACAAAATTTGATTAAATTTCACACCGAATCGTAGCAAATGTATCGCATTTACTACGTTTTAAATTTATGCGAATTGCAAGGTGCTATTTGCGGAGTTGCCTAACTCCCGCTTTAGGTTTTTCAACAAGGAGGTTCTAAATGGAACCGTTACCACTTACGCAGCAAGAAATCGAAGATCTGTTTTTTAACGACACTTCGAAGCTAAGAAATGAAAACTTAGCCAAGCGTAGAGCAATGGCCGAGGAGCTGAAAAGGATTGGCTCATACTATGAGATGGGCCTTCTGTGGCAGTCTTTCATTGACGAATTTGATGGCGGCAAGATCAAGCCCCACCAAGCAATCACTAAGGTAGTTAATAACCATAGTGGTGTTAACAAAGGCGTGAAGACTAACTTCTTACGGATGTTGGTGAAGCATTGTAGTAGTAACAGTACAGCGAAGAGTTCTTAAACTTTTTTTGCTGTTCTCATTTAACATAAAAAAACGAGCAGGAATTTAAAAACTCCTGCTCGTTGATGAAGGAAGGCACCTTGTATCGCACCACTTACTACCTATTTACAATACTGTAATACTTGTAGATGCTTCTTCCCCAAAATTCTTTCCACAGCCATACGAAAGAGAATTATCAGCAGCGCCAGCCGACAAAATATTCAGTCCTGTAGGCGACATTCCATCAACTCCCATAACTAATTCAAAATCAGCATCCTGCCTACCGTCCGGATCAATAGACGATTTCAATTCATCAGATCCCAAGTCATAAGCTACGTAACTTTCTCCATCAGGACAGGTAAGAATATCAGGGGATGCAGTTGTTGAAGAGTTTTCGGTCACAATCCCAGTTGAATCCGCTTGATAAATCGCTCCCGCAGGCAATTTGATAACCAAAACCACCCTCTCACCTCCTTCAAGAACCCGTCTTTCTGCATAAGTAACGTCTACTCTTAACAAAGCCGTATCTCCAACAGCAAAAGAGGGTTTATCAAGACTGATACTAACGACCCTCGCGTCTGCCGGCTCTCCTGCTGACGGATCAGCTACCGGATCCACTTGAACTGGAGTGCCTTCGTCTTGCGTATTGTCATCACCACTACTCCCACCACAACCTATACCTAAGAGCGGAGTGATTAACAGACATAGCAAAAATTTAAATTTCTTGTTACTTACTTTCATTTGACCTCTTTCTAGATAGATAAAATTTTTTTAACGCGACTAACGATAATAAAAAACTTTCTTATTAGTATATTGAGATCAAAAGTAGATATATGAGGATAATCATGTAAGGGAAGGTCGAAGCCCCCCCCCCACTTCTAGCAGTAAAAGATTAGTCCTCCAATGCACATGCTGCATTGATTAGTCCTAAGTGAGAATATGCTTGAGGGTAATTTCCTAAAGCACAGCCATTGTCAACGTCCCACTGTTCAGCAAGTAGACCTAAATTATTCATCCGTGAAAGCATTTCGTCAAAATACATTTTCGCTTCGTCTTTTCGTCCTACCTTTATTAAGGCTTCTATTAGCCACGATCGACAGATAATAAATTCCCCTTCTTGTCCGAGTAAAGCATCATCAAAATGATAACGGTATACACTATCATTATGCACCAGTTTTTTAATTATATAATCTAAAGTTCCCAAGCAACGACTATCTTTCGGGTCATGGAAACCAGAAAGAATGATCCATAACAACGCGGCATCGGGCTCATCAAGATCATACGCAGCTACATAACTATTCAACTCTCGATTAAATCCACTTTCCTCGATTTCAGTTCGAATCCTCGTCGCTAAGTCGTCCCAATCTGATCTTTCATAACCTAAATATTTTGAAATCCCAGAGCAGCAATTGACAGTGTACCAGCACATCAACTTAGAGTGTACAAAATGTCGTTGAACACCACGAACTTCCCAAATTCCACTGTCTTTATCATTCCAGCGTAAATCGACGAGATTAACCAATCTTTCAGCCAACTGAAGATGCTCTTCGGTTAATGCTCCTCCCTTTTCAGCAAGTTTCCACATCAACTCTGCTATCGGACCTAGCGAATCTAATTGAAGCTGCTCGGCCGCCAAATTTCCGATTCTAACCGGTCGGCTTCCTTTGTACCCTATCGCCTCTGGAACTTCAGCCTCACCGGGAACGGCTCTTCCCGCGACGGTATAAAGAGGAGCCAAGAAACCTACGTCTTCCGAATCTATGACAACTTCCAATATCCAATCGAGTAGCCTCATTGCATAGCCAGTCGCATTTAAACGAGAAAGTGCAGTTGCTGTTAATGAGGCATCGCGCGGCCAACAAAAACGATAATCCCAGTTTCGACCACCGCCTAAAGTTTCAGGCAAACTAGTTGTCGCAGCAGCAGCAATCGCACCAGTTGGACCGTAGCATAAACCTCGAAGCACTGAAGCGCTCCTTTTAACCAACTCCGAGTTATATTTTGGAAGCTTTAACGTATTAGACCAAGAATTCCAGTACAATTGGTTAGCTTGATGTAGTTTTATAGTATCTTCAATCGGAGCTGACCCAGAAGCTGTTCCAATCAAAAGAATTAACTCTGTTCGACTGTTCTGAAGATTAATCACAGATTTTGCAACATCATGCATGCCATCGTGGGAAACAACCCAATCTACTCCTTTACTAATCAGAACAGCTCTTTGTTGACCACATTCGATCCTTAAGCCGTTTTCAATTTCATAAAGTTTAGTTGGGACACGTCCAAAATTATACTTTGGAGCAAATTCGATTTCGACTGTACCACTTCCCTCAATAATCCGTATAAGATCACTTCTCCCCGCTCTCTGATAGGTCCTTCCGTCACTGCAGTCTAAGAAATCAGTAAGCATGAATCCATCGAATTGAGTTTTCCCGATAAGCCCGTCATCGTAAATTTGCTTGCCTTTAGTTTTGCCAGAAACCCGAAAATAGCCGGCACTAGGTCCGCCAACTAAAGAACCAAACAAAGGCGTACCGTCAAACTTAGGAGCACACAGCCAACTCACAGTCCCCATACTATCGACAAGAGCCATAGATCTTTGATCAGACAAGAATAAATGTTCATCAATGGGAGAACTAGAGAAGTTCTTCATCCACTCGTCTCTTCTCTCGCTGATTCTAATTAAAAGTTTAATCGCGGCTGGAATTGAAGATACTCTATATGTTGCACTAGTTTCAGAATCTCCCACTTTTACCGACACGTTAGCATCACCTAAATGCTTAAACGCGGACTCATCTGTAACATCATCACCTATAAAAAAAGTTATGCTTGGTGTTAGTTGTTCTTGAATTCGTGAAAGAGCATGGCCTTTATCAGTCGTAACGATACTGTATTCTAGAACTTTATTACCGTCCCTAATTAAGCCTTCTCCCAAAGAGTTCAATTTACTCTTTATAATATTTAATTCTGCAGTTGGTGCTTCAGATAAAACTCTGAAATGGAATGCTACTCCATGCGGCTTAACTTCGAGGAGACTACCAGGATGTTTTTTTACACTTTCTTTTACAATTTGTATCGCACTTTCCAGCTGAATCTGTTGAGCATCACTAAGTGTCGCCATTTTGTCTAAATCAAATTCATGACCGTGACTTCCTACCAAACGAACTCTTTCTATTTGGTTAAATTTAGTCGTAAGATCAGCCAATGATCGACCTGAGATGACTGCTACAAATGTATTAGGTAATTCCGAAAGTTTTCGCAAAGCAACTCTAGCTTCCGGTTCTAAAAGGGCGTCCTCTGGACGTTCGGCGAAGCTGGATAAAGTTCCATCAAAATCTGACGCAATTAGTAGTCTAGTATGCGAAGCTAACAGTTCAATTACCGACTCTTCAACTTCCTTGTTTTTCTCTAAATCTATTGCCATTTTCTCTAAATATCAAAAACGTTAGTAATTCTTTTTAGCCTTTCCCATATTTTTGTCGATCGGTTAGAATCATCAGGGGTGTGACTTTCCCAGTTAGCCGCATTCAGAAATGAATCTGCCCAATAGAAAACATCAGATTTTTTAACGATGTCTCTTAGACCAATCATTCTTTCGTTATTACTGCTTTTAGAAACAGCCAAAGCTTCTCGCAAAATTTTAGCTACACCGTCTATGTCATACGGATTAACTAAAAATGCAAAATCTTTGAACTCATCAGCCGCTCCTGCAAATTCGCTAAGCACCAAAGCACCAGCATTATTAGTTTTAGCTGCACAATATTCTTTACAAACCAAATTCATCCCGTCTTTTAAGGGAGTGACAAGCGCTACGTCAGATGCCGAATACATTGAAATGACATCTTCTTTAGTTAGAGACCTGAAAAGATGGTGCACAGGAACCCAACCCGGCTCACCGTATTTACCATTTACTTGAGTAACCAATTGTTCGATTTCAGATCTCAATACCTGATACTCTGGCACCTCGATTCGACTAGGAACTACGACTTGTAATAAACCAATTCTTTCTTTTAATGTAGGATCAATTTCTAACAGCCTTTGAAAGGCTTTAATTCTGTCAGGAATTCCCTTTGTATAGTCCAAACGATCTATACTTAGAACTAGGAATTCTACGTTCATATCTTTTCTTATCTTTTCTGCGGCGACTGCAACTTCATCTGATGACGCAATCTCTTCAATTTCATTGTAGTCAACACTAATTGGGAAACTTCCTAACAAACATTCTTCTGTTTCGGTTTTGATGTTGACTAGACTTCCAATTTTAGAAGTTTGAGCTTTTGTTAAGACATCAATACATTCGACAAAATTTTTAAGGTCTCTTTGAGTTTGGAAACCGATAATGTCATAACTTAACATAGAGTCCATTACATCCGACCTCCAAGGCAGTTTCAAAAAGATATCTGGGCCTGGGAATGGAGTATGAAAGAAAAATCCAAATTTATTCTTAATTTTTTTTCTACGTAGCGCACGACCAAGTCCAAGCAAATGGTAGTCTTGAACCCAAACTAAATCCAAGGGTTGAATATGTTTATATACTTCGAGACAAAATTTTTCCTGCACTTCAAGATAAGTAGACCAGAAATCTGGTTCAAAATTACAGCGGGTTTGTAGATCGTGAAAAAGTGGCCATATAATACTATTAGAAAATCCCTCGTAGAACCCTTTAACCGCATCCTGATCCAAAATCACTGGAAACAATTCAAATTCAGATTGCTCAGAAAATTCTGCTAACGACCTGCTTACTTGCTCATCCGATGCGGAAACAGCACCTGGCCAACCAATCCACATACCACTAGATTTACGAAGAATCGGGCCAAGAGCAGAAACAAGACCACCCGTGCTAGGCTGAAAGGTTATTCCCTCCGAGTCCTCATGAGCACTAATCGGTAAACGATTTGAAACACATATAATGCGCGGCTGATCATCCATTTCTTATCTCCATATAATCACAAAGTGTATAATAAAATTTACTCCCCGTTAATCAAAAACAGGGCTGCCTAATTTTAAAGATTCAAAACTTTAAAATTTTCAAAATCGAGGAACATCCCTGTCTAATTCCGACCCAGAAAATCGTAAATAGCAAAGGCTCTATCATGCAACTAGAATTGATAGTTCCAAAAACAAAACTTAGCATTTTGCAAAGTGGTTTTAACTAAAAATTCTTTAGTTAAACTGTAATAAGTAGCAACTAACTAGTATCAATTTTTAACATTTTCCGAAACAACCTTAGAATTGAGGTAAAATCCATCCCTGAAAGGTACAAACACTAGCTCATTAAGTTACTTCGATCATGAAGCCACTCAGAATTCTAAATTGAGATTACTGTCTCCAAGTTTAATGTTTTAAATTATCCTAAAGAGTTCCAGCACAAAGATCAGATTCAAAAAATGTTACAAATCTTAAGGTAGCAGAAAATAGAGTCTGTTCTCTATGACTTAGAACATCCTATTTTAGCAAATCAGCCATCCAAAATAACGAAGTGTTTGGAGATTTCGTTACTTTCTGTGATCGTCTAGTGTGCGTTTTGGGTGAAAGCCTTGCAGCAGTCCACTGATCGTCGTCTTTTTCAAACTTAATTCGGTCGTGCAACCTTCCTGGACGACCCTGCCAAAATTCAAAGGTCGAAGGGACTATTAAATAACCGCCCCAATGGCTAGGTCTTTCAACAGCCTTTCCCTCATATCGAGCTTCAACAGCTCGATAGGCGAGCTCTAATTCTTTGCGATTATCAACTACGCTAGATTGAATAGAGCTTAATGCTGATAATTGCGAAATCCGAGGCCTTGATCTAAAATATTTATTTGATGTTTGCTCTGATGTTTTTGAGGCCTGTCCTTCAACGCGAACCTGCCTTTCAAGTGAATCCCAAAAGAAACTTACGGCAACGTTTTTATTGTTAGAAATATCAATTGCCTTTGGACTATTATAATTGGTGAAAAAATAAAGTCCGTTTTCATCGAACCCCTTAAGAAGAACGTAACGCAAGCTAGGTTTGCCTGTTTTTGACACCGTCGCCAGAGACATCGCATTTGGCTCAATTAAACCACCCTCAATTGCCTCATCCATCCAAATCTTAAAAATCTCAAAAGGATCCAATCCTCCGACATGATCCTCTATACTACCTAACTGATAATTTCGTCTAAGACTATCTAACGAACTTTTTTCCGGATTCTTCTTGCTCATTTATTAAAGACTCTCCGACCTACTTTTCCGGATTGATGCGTAGATACGCCTACTCTTTTTGTTATTAAAGAGATAATAAGCCGCGAGTGGAAGAATAAAAACTAAAAGCAATTCGCTAATTACTGGTGTCGAAGCATGATCTTTTGCAACTAGGATTAAATAAATAATATACGAAACATACAATCCCAGTAATAATAGCCCTTCTCCCCTAGTAATTTTTCGATCGGTAATAACAATCGGCAGACATGCTGCGGCTGAAAAAAGCAAAATGGGTATATCAAAGCTCAACGCTGCGAGAGGCACGGGCACAGATTTCAACATTGAACATATCCCCATGACACCAAGAACATTCAAAATGTTACTACCAACCACATTGCCAATAGCTAACTCACTTTCGCCTTTCCTAGCTGCGACACAAGAAGTGACAACCTCTGGCAATGATGTTCCTATAGAAACAATCGTAAGTCCAATTACCAATTCACTAATACCAAACGCCCTAGCTATTTCAGTGGCACCGAATATTAACAATTTTGATCCTATTAACAATGCAACGAGTGAAGCAAAAATATAAAGTAGTTCTTTCTGAAAACCGTTCGACTCAAGCACATCTTCCGTTGCTATTTGTACTTCTTCTCGCTTAGATTTTTTAACTGAATTGATTTCGTACCGAGTTAAAAAGATTAGTAACCCAAACATTACAAGCCCATCAAGTCGGCTAACCACTAAATCAAGAGACAATAATAAAAACAACATGCTCACCCCAATCATAACTGGGATATCCTTATTAATTGTCCTTTTTGATATCTTAATAGGCGATAGTGCGGCACTCAACCCTAGTATCAACAAGACATTAGTAATATTACTTCCGACGACATTTCCGATTGCAATCTCCGATTGACCAAATAATACACCCTGAGCAGAAATAAATAACTCGGGCACACTTGTTCCAAAGGAAACGACGGTTAAACCTATTATCATTGGATCAATTTTTAGCTTTAGACCCAAACTTTTAGCGTTATCGACCAAAGAATCGCCCGCAACGAATAAAATGAAAGCTCCCACAATCAGAGATGTTAAAACCAATATCAAACTCATAGACTAAAAAACTCGCACTCTTAAAATATATTAATAACTATCTAGAAATATTTGTAATACTTACCAATACCAGTATCTGATGGGAACTGTACAATGGTTTATTTTAGTAATAGTGTGTCTAAAAACATTTATTCTTCATAACAATAGAGATATTAGATATTTCAAGAATGGTGATACCCAAATATGTGAGATTTCCGTGAATTTCGTTAGTCTTAAACAATGCGACCGAGTTTCCGCTTTAATAACGACGCTTAGCATAATTTAGCGTTTTTGCGCTCTATAACTTGAACTAGTTACAAGATATATAGGTCGAGCTTAAATCACTATTCTTGAGATAGAAATAAAAGGTTTTTAAATTTTTACGGAGAAGGACCTGGTGTACTTATCGAGTATAGCAGGCCCTTCTCTGACAATATGGATGTCAGTGTTTCAAACTTAGTTGCAACGTAAGGGATAGTGTTGCTGCTTCATCGGCGAGGATATGCTGATGTTAGTTTTAAGTAGGAAGATTGGCTTTGGTGTCATGCTTGGTTCGGACGTGCAAATCACTCTGAATCGTAGTACAAGCACTCAAGTAACGCTATGGATCAAGGCCCCACGGAACAAGTCAGTTCGAAGATCTAAATTAGATCCTCAAACTCCAAGCTTGGAAACCAAGATTTCAAATTTGGTTTTGACTTTGAAAGTGGGCGAGAGTTTAATTGTCGATGAGACGACCACACTCACGATCCTCAAAAAAGGTGGAAGCATTCGATTCGGAATCAATGCTCCACGAGACATCAGAATTCGAAGAACTGAACTTGATGATCTCAATGTAGCGTAAATCTTCTAAAGGACGTCCGATTTCGAAGCTATCTGTGAAATTGACTTAAAATTCAATATCCAGATAGCTTCGATTCGGTTTTAAATTTCTATCTCTCCCACTTGCCATTGATCGCTGACAAAATACTTTCATACACTTCAATTAACTCCTTCCTTAGGGGGACGGACTCATCATGTATCTTCTTTTGTTCGCTTACGTATTGTTCGACGCCATCCGAAGTTTCAAGCTTCAATGGCTTAACGTCATACTCGGACAGATCGTATGGACTTGCTTTCATATCAATTAGGCGGGCATTCTTTGCCAATATAAATAACCGACTAAGTAAATTTGATGGAATAAACGGCGCAATTTTATAGCCAAATTTGTAAAGATCCATGTTCGCATGGATACAGCCCGCTTGATCATGTTCAAGAACCTCGTCTCTACGTAATTGAACTTTATTCAATGGAGATGAACTAGGTGTAAAAAAACGAAAAGCGTCGTAATGTGTACAACAAATCTGCCTGGATTCAACAAATTTAGATATTTCATTTTCGCTAACTCGGAATGGCGTCTCGGGATGTTGCCTCCTATCGGCTTTATAAACCATCGCCCATTCGTGCATTCCAAAACAATGAAAAACTGGAGGTCGATCAAGAGTAATGCGAAGATACTTCAATGCCCATTCTAAAAACTTCTTTCTTTTAAGTGGAAATAAATGGATATCAACATATTCACTATTATTTGAGATCTTTACATGATCTGGCCATTCAATCAGGCTCGGGAATGAAGGTTCCCCAGTGCCCGGTTGATATATGATTTTAGACTTTGTGCCAGGAGACCATCGAAGAAGCTGTCCAGTGGAAAAACTGTAATAGCTAAAAAGAAAGTCATACACTGGATGCTTCTGGCCACGAGTTCTCCAGTATCTAAAATCATTAACAAACGGCGAGATAAGTCTTTTGTGTTCTTTTTTCAAATATATTGCTTCACTTTCCGATAAAGAAACAATATATTTAGCTTTGTTTAACATAGAAGTTTATAATGAAAAGTTTTGCCTGTTATTTAATTGCGATTGGAATATCTGCTGGTGCATTTGGTGCCCACTCTTTACGGCACTCAATTACACCCGAAAGATTGGATGTTTTCAATACAGCTGTTTTTTATCAAATTACAATTTCCATATTATTGCTGAATTTTATCAATATGAATAGTATCTCCTCAAAAGTAACACTGACTTTGGCAGCTGGGATCATCATATTTTCAGGATCTTTATATACGTTGGTTTTATTTGACCTACCATGGTTAGGAGCCATCACTCCGGTTGGCGGGCTTTTAATGATTTTGTCGATAGTTGCTGCGGGTTTTAAAATTAAAAATTAAACACTTCGTCAAAAGAAATAAGACGGGCACAGGTAATCTTCGAAATTTGCTTCAAATCAGCAGGTTTTTCCCCATGGCGAGTAGTAGTATATTAGGAAAGAGTCCAATTACGCTACCAAATGTTACCATCAATGGCCTAATTCCGATTTGTCCTAAAGCGATATTTACGATTGTGTATGGTGCAACTGGAACATGTCGAAGAAAAGCTACCGAAGCTATTGAGCGGAACTCCACCCAGAGTTTTCGCTCCTCGGAGAAACTCAACATTTTCTCCCTTAAAATTGTTATAGTTTTAGATTTTAAATCAAAGGCTCCCCTATCTCCTAAAAAAGCTCCGAAGTAACTTGAAATACCAATGCCAAGTAGTAGCGAAGGCACACTGATATCGTGATTTACAAAAAGAATTGTAGAGATAGTAACAAGTGGAACTGGGACGAAAAAAAGTAATAGTAAAGAAGTTAAAAGAGAAACTGCTAAGAAAACCAAAACTAAATCGTTTTCAATAGATAGTCCTAATAAATTTTCCAAAAAGTATGGGAAAATTTGGTCAACAATGTCCTTAATAAGAACTACAAATCGACTATTCTTTATATAATCAAAGTAAACCATCTATTTGTTAATCTCTTCATAATAGGATGCTCTTAATCGTTCCAGGTATTCCCCAGAAAATTTACCTTGTACCAGCCCATTCTCATGGTGATGCTCCCAACTTGTCACACATTCTACCAATGATGTGATATCTATTTTTCTTTGAAGAACAAGTATTACCCTTTTTAATCTTCGATAGAACATTTCAATCCTTTGAGAAGCACAAAGTCTCTCAAAATGTATTTCGCAATATGCGGGTTTCTGATTTCTATTTCGAACTCTTCCAAGGGAACAAACAAATTCAACTGTCGGATCATCCGTATTTACATTTGCGACTAAGCCTACCAAGCAGAATGCCCCCTTATTAGAAAGTCCCAATTGTTCTAGTTTTGAAACTATTGGGAGAATTTCAACGACATTTTTAAATTGGTTGAGATCAGACGTATTACGAATCTTTTGAAACCCTTTGCAATCAGGTCCCAATTCCTCATGCCACATCTTTAAAACTGACGATACTTTTTCTTGATTAGACATCTAGTTCCCACCAAATAATAATACTTCACAGTCTCAAACCGAAGGATAATCAAAATAATTCTTATTAAAATCTCAAATAGTTGGTTTTAGCTACCCACAATCTCGTCGATGCTAACTATGTAAATCTTTTTCCAATTCCGTTTCTGAATGGATTATGTCTTCAGTTCCTTGGTCTGGAACTTCTTCTGATTGATCATATTTAACACCTTCTGCAACTATCCTTGTTAACAACTCCTGTAGGCCAATTGCAGAATCTCTACTAAGTCCGCTAATGCGGCCATAATTGTAAGACATATCGTTCGCCGTTGAAAAATTGAGGTTATAAAGAAAAAATATTAAATCCAACCACCCGCGATTCATATAGAGATCGGTAATTTTATTAAGGGGGTAAGAACTACGTCGTTTAGTAAACACACCTTGTACGATAATCAAACTTCCCGAATCCATTCCATAATAATAACTCGCATGAAAAAGTTCATGATAAATCGACATTAAGGAAATCACCAACAACCCACCAAAAAAAATGTTAAAAATCAATTTTGACAAGATATCAAAGAAAAGACCGTCATCGATATTATCTGTAATATTCTCACCAAGCTGAAAAAAAGCAATGGTTAAAATGATTACATAGCCCGCAATGAAAACAAATTCATTTCTCAGTGTATTGCGCCAGGGCCTCGGAAAATGCTGTCTCAAATCTACCGAGAAGTCCTTTGCTCCCAAGGCGTCTGAATAGTCAAAAGTATATCCCATCACACTCCAATATATAACTATCTACCTATAAGTCGCACTATTCCCTCTCGTCGTCGATGATTGGGGTGGGAATCTTTTTTTCATCCAACTTTCCCTTTGGAGCCAGGGCATCAGCGACCGCAAGTGCCATTTTATGGCCACGAGTAGATGTGGTCCAATGAGTTTCATCTTCATCTGTCCCAATCTTTTTAGAATGATCGGGTAGGGTTTCATTTTCCCTTTCAACCTCATCATTCGCATATTGGTCAATTGTAACTACTGGCTGCATGAACAGAAGGATTAAAAATGAAACAATAGCAATTGTAGCAAAAATTGCGATACGTATAGTTGGTCCTACAATTTTCATAAAACTATAAACCCATTTGATTTACATGATAGTACTACCACCTTGGTCATTAA
>CAYYIQ010000003.1:0-36795 GCA_964472005.1 uncultured Bdellovibrionales bacterium
TCAGGAGTCAACCTAGATGAAGTGATCAAGTTGTTCAAAGAAAAGAATCCAGAAGGTTTTCGAGATTCAAGCTCGGAGTCCTCGCATCTCTAGCTGATGGCGCCTTACTTTCATTTTGGGCCCTTTCAACAAAGATATTAGGAAGCGAGAATCCAAATGTGTTTCATTATTCTTTAATTTTTGTCGTTTCTGGATTTGGCTATTTAATTTTTGCCTCAATCCTTCCAAGTAATGAAAAAGTTTGGTGTAACAATAAATCATCAATCTACTTAATTGCGCTGTTTTCATTGATCTCAATTCTACAGTTTACTTTAGGGGTTTATCTGTTTGAATATCAAGATGCACAGTTGAGTGTTTCTGCGTTGCTGAGAAATAGTTCTTTGGTGTTCGCAGCAATTATCTGTCATTTTGCTTATTTGAAACCTGAATATATTCCCGTCAAAAAGATAGACAGATTCGTTTTAGTAGGTATTGGATTTTTCATCCTAGCAAGCTGGTTCTTTGTGGGAGCACCGAGGTCTTCTGCAACATGGATTACGGCATTTAGTATCTGGGGCTTTGTTAGTATTTGGATCGGATTTAATCGTTCAATCACAGAGATTCTTACCTACTCGATGACACGTAAATCCAATCGCTTTTCTATGAATCTTGGTCTTGGTGTTTGTTTAATTGCGTTTGGTTTTTTTGCTATTTGTGCTCTTAGATTTAGTTCCAATTTTTCGCAGCTAGATACATCGATGAATTCGATCGGTTCGTTGTCTGCTATCGGATGGAGTTCTTTGATAGCGGTTGCTTTAATTATACCAATAGCGCAAGGTTTTCGATTCACAGCTCTCGAGTATTTAAACGATGTCGTCGGGAAGAAAGGAATTTCAATTTGGATGTTTCTTTTTACCTCTGTGGTATTAGGTTATATTTTTTACGGAGAATCGCTAGAAAGTTTTAAGATTTGCGGTCTAGTCTTCGGACTAATTGCCGTGACATTTTTAGACACAGAGCTTTTTACTTGGGTGGCAAGATCTCTTAGAGGTCGTTTTCTGGCAAATCCTGACACAAAACAGTAAAAATAATGTTTTCATTTGAGGGGTGTTTTTTTAATACCCCAAAATCCATTAAGTTTTAGTTGATATTCGCGGGGCTATTGGACACGAAAACCGAACTAAAGTAGCCCACAAATAAATTCTTATTGATATTGAGGCCTTTATTTGGATATCTTGTTTGAATCTTTAAGATTTTTTGATTGTTGGAGACCTAGTTACAATTTTGTTAACCAGATTATTCAGATCCTCTGTTTCCTTGTCTTTTCTAAACTGTGTTGTTTCAAGAATTACTTTATTAACAGCTTCGGGAAGTGATGCTTGTTGAATATCGGAATCGATTGGTAGGGCTTTTAAGGCATTACTAAAGTTCGTCAATCTTTTTGCAAGTCTGTCTAAGATCAGGCTGAGTTGTCTTGCTCTCCCAACTTTAGCTGTTGCAATACTATCTGTGGTCAACGTTTTATAGGCCTGAGTGTTAAAATTCTTTTTTGAAAGTTCTAAGGCGGTCTTCAACTCGCCCAACTTGTATGGGAAGCTTAAAAGGTTTGTAATTCCTGCATCTTTAGCTTCAAGAGCAAAACTTTCTTCGTCTTTCCTAACCATGACAATGGACGAGATTTTTTCTGTAATTTTATTTTTCTTGAAAAACTCGATCAAGCTGGTTTTAGTAAGAGATGGTCCGAATATTAAAAAATTAAGATTAGGGGAGGTAAGGAGTGTCTCCGCTTTTATTAGTGATTTTGATTCAGCAACAGAGGCTGAAATATCCTCTTTTTCTAATGAATTAATTATTTCATCTGCAATTGTTTCATTTGATTCGATTAGTAAAAGATCATAATCGCGAGTCATAGGAATAGTCATTATTGAAATGGGTTAATTAATCAATTTTTTAGATGATCCACCTTGGTAATTCAATTCTAAAAAAACGAATCCTCGATATCCATTTTAAGTGTTTGTTATCATTATTGATTTGTTGTGGGGGTGTTACTCGGATTTAAATCTTTGTTTTTAAATTCAAACCTTACGTTTGCAAAAATCCTAATTTCAGTTGGTCCAGAGTCGATATCTTCAGGACTACTTTCTAATTGGGCACGGATACTGGACGGAGGTGCCTCTTCGGTAATAACTATTTCCTGAATCTTACCTAAGGTTAAATTATTGGATTTAGCAATCTGTTCAGCTTTTTCTTTAGCGTTTGAAACAGCGTCGGCATAGGCAATCTTAAGATCATTTTCTTTATTGGAAAATCTTGTAGAAAATTTCACTATCGTAACTTCTGGGTTGCTCAATAAAAGATCAAGCATTTTTGAAGTGGTCGCAATCGGTGTTATCAAAATGACGTCGTATATTGCTTGAATCGGAGTGCCGCTTACGAGTTGTTTTGGATTAGATGTTGCACCCATGAATTTTTTGTTAATAACTTTAAGTTTAGAATCGCTATCGACAGATATTTTTTTTAAATTATTAAGTAACGAATTTTCTGCTGAAGATACATTTGTTCCATTGCCCTTAAGATTGAACTCAATGATAGCTATGTTTTTTTCAAGAAACACGAAGGAAGTCCCAGTCGTTTGAATATTGGTCTGCGCAATCAAATTCTTCGAAGATACGCTAATCACAATAATAGAATATATGATGGCCTGTGTAATTGTTCTTAATGTTTTGTTCATTTAAGTTTCCTAGAATAGCTTTTCTATCTCCTCTCTATCTAAGGGGATCTCAGAGCTAATTATATCTGAGCCCTTTGCTGTCATTAGGATATCTTCTTCTAATCTAATTCCGATTCCACGTAATGATTTTGGAACCGTCTTGTCATCAGATCTTAGATAAAGTCCCGGTTCTATCGTAAACAACATCCCAGGTTCGAGTGGCATTAAATAAGAATGACAAGATTGATTTCTAATAATATTAGGACTGATATCGTGAACATCTATTCCAAGCCAATGTCCGGTTCTATGCATGTAGTAAGGTTTGTATGCACCTTTTGCATGGAGTTGGTTTACATTTCCACTTAGTATGGAAAGGTCAACCAAACCTCTTGTCAAAGCTCGAGTCGCTGCATAGTGAATATCATCAAGTGAGTTCCCTAGAGAAGCTTTCTTGCATGCCTCATCAACGGCATCTTTGACTACGTCATAGACATCCGCTTGTTCTGTTGAGAACTTTCCTGAAACTGGAAAAACTCTAGTTATGTCGCCAGAGTATCCTTGGAAATCGGCTCCACAGTCAATCAATACCAATTCTTTCTTCCAGAGAGGTGAAAAGCTTGGTAAATGGTGGAGTGTTGTTGCATTTTTTCCTGCTGCAACAATTGTATTGAATGATGTTCCTTGTGCTCCATATTTTGCGAAAAGGCTTTCAAGTGAAAGGGCACATTGTTTCTCGTTCTTCATTCCTGATAGAAACGGCAATAATTCTTTTAAAGATCTCGCGGTGATTTCCGATGCTCTTTTTGAAAGATGAATCTCCTCTCGATCCTTTATTAAACGCATCGGCGCAGTGAGGAGGCGGGCGTCTTTTAATATCGCAGGTTCATTGAATCTTGGGCTTTGGCTTGATGATAAATGTGCGCTAATCAAGCTATCTAAAAGTTTATTAGTACCCAATGAATAGTGAATGTTTTTAGTCGAATGAACGAGTTCTTTAAAGTCAATTCCTAGTTGTTCTATCGGACGAATATCTTCTATAGAAAATCTTCTTCGAGCTCTTTTTAACCCAAGTGAGGGGCCAATCCACTGTTCCATTAGAGGATCCCGATCCTTGAGATATAAAATGCTACGCGGCTTGTTATTTCCTCGTAACACTAAAACTGAATTTGGTTCGTTAAATCCTGTTAAATAGTAGAAGTCCGAATCTTGTCTAAACGGGACTTCTAGATCTCTCGAATGGAATTTTTGAATTCCTGATGAAATAAATACAATATCATCTTTTACTGATTTTAAGATGCTCTTTCGTCTTAGGTTGTAACGATTTTCTAGTTGCTTTCTTGGATCATTCATCGGTGTAAGTTAATTAGCAGATATAAGTTTCAGTGTAGGAAATTTATATCAAGATAGGTATTTCCGCTAGGGGTGAAAGCAGCTTGGGATAATCTCCCAAAGCAAAGTCAGAGTAGGTACCAAGTCACTTTAACTTTTAGATCAGATTTTTGTTTGGGGTCGGCTTATTGGCTGCTGTGATGCTGCTATACAAAACGTGCTGAGATTTTACTAACAATCAAATTTAAATCGAACGCAGCATATTTACCTAATAGCTATTTGGTGTTTCTCTGGTATAATTAACCTTTCTTTATTAATATTATGGCAAATCAATGAAACTTATTCGATCATCAATTATAGTTCTACTGCTTACTCTTTCCTTATTTGCATGTGGTAGGAAGTCTCAACCTAAACCTCCCGAAGAAAGAGCTCCTGCGCCAGTTAGAGAGGCTAAAATCGAACCTAGGAGTTCAAGTTTAGTTTTAAAATGGAAAGCTCCAATTGAAACAGCTAGTGGGGATGAGATTCTTTATCTTGATACTTTCGACGTGTTAAGGAAGGTTAATCGCAAAAATGTTTCGCCGGATTACAGAGAAATTGCCGTAATCAATGTTAAAGAAGACGAAGTTAGTGATTTCGAATATCAGTTCGAAGATCGTGAGGTCGAACTAGGGACAGTCTATGAATATTTAATTGTTCCAAGAGATGGAGAAGGTATTGAGGGAGTACCACAGTTATCTTTGAGAGTTTCTTTCCTAGGGGCTGGCAGTCTAGTCGAATCGATACCATTTGTAGTTGAAGGTGAAGAAGATACTAAATAAAGGAAGTTTTATGTTTAAAGGTATGATGAGTGCGTTAGTCACTCCGTTTAAAGAAGTCGATGGTCAAACTGAAATTGATTACGATTCGTATCGGAATCTAGTTGAATGGCAGATTGAGAACGGTGTAGATGGTTTAGTTGTGTACGGAACAACAGGTGAATCGCCGACATTGTCAGATGAAGAAAAAATATTGCTGACTAAAAAAACAATTGAAATTGTTGGAGGGAGGCTGCCTATCATAGTTGGAGCAGGTTCAAATTCAACATCTGGAACGTTGAAGTTCATCGAAGAAATTTCAAAATTAAAAATCGATGGTCTATTAACAGTCGCTCCTTATTATAATCGTCCTACTCAAGAAGGATTGTTCGAACATTTTTCTCTTATTGCGAACAAAGCTAGCCTACCAATTGTTTTATACAATGTGCCATCTAGGACCTCAGTGGAAATTTCGATTGATACAATTGAAAAACTTTCAAAGAACTCTAATATTGTTGCGATAAAACAAGCTACTGATTCAGTGCAAAATATAACGGAATTGTGCGGCAGGTTGAGTTCAGAGTTTACTGTTCTAGCCGGTGATGATCCTTTAACAGCATATTGCATGCTTTTAGGTGGAAAGGGAGTTATATCTGCAAGTGGTAGCGTCATTCCTAAAGAAATGAAATCTATAGTTGCGGCAAGTGATGATGGCGATTATAAAAAAGCAGCTGACATTCAAAAAGAAATATTGCCTAAGATTAATGCAATTTTTTCAGAGACGAATCCTACTCCTGCTAAAGCTTTGCTCAAGATGAAGGGGATAATTAAGTCGGACATTGTTCGTTTACCTCTAGTAACAGTGAGAAAAGAAACTCTCGATAAATTAAAGAAAGTATTTGAACTATAAGTCGATAGATTTTTTTTATAGGGCAAAAGCAGGTCTCTTAGAACTTAATAGCGACCCGGGGAATAGAGTTAATGAAGACTATTTTTATTCCCTTTCTTTGATTCTAGAAATGAAGTTAATTGACTTACTGCTTCTGTGAAGCCATTTAGGGTTTCTAACTCTTTTGATAATGCGGGAGAGGAGTTTGGGTCAATTATCGGATCTTTAGCATTTTCTCCGACTGCTTTCATCGATTCGTCTAGTCTTGTCAGTAGTGATGTTGCGAGAATTTGAGCTCTAGAGAGTCCTAGCTTAGCAAATAAAGTTTCGTAAAATTTTAAAGAAAGCTCTTTTGAAGCGAGAATTGAATGGATCAATTGTTCAATAATTAATACTTCTTCAGCTGCGAATGCAAATCTCTCATCCTGTTTCCTCGCTTCAAAAAATATAAGCGTGGAAATAAAACTTTGACATAATTTTGAAAAATCAGAAATGATACTCGCGGGAGCTTTTTTCTCTTCTAGGTAAAGTGCGATACGATTGAGCTGCCTACAAATTCTAATCTGTCTTGTCGCTCGCAATTCCGGATGCCTTAGATCAGAAAGTTGACCAACATGACTGTAGGCCAATCTTTTACCCAAGATCTCTTGGTTTGTGATCATATCGGGTTCATTCAGTAGAGTTTCTGCTATGAAGATCGGAATTTCTTCGTTCGGGAAGTTTAAATAGTAAAGCAAGCCTCTCAACGCATCCTGATCTAGTCGATCATTCTCGATCGAATCTATCAATAATTTGGTTAGCTCTTTACTAGAAAAATACATTTCAATCCTTCATATGCCTACTAAATTAAGATGTAATTTTGGGCTAAGAGGTTCTATTCATTCCCATAATCAATTATATCATCTTCCTCTGGCGCTAATCCATCATAAATTACTGCTTGTCGATCTTGTTGATAGGCATGCTTTATAAATGAATAATAGTCGAGAGACGCCTCTTTTGCTGCTTGAATAGTTGGTATTAGTCTTGATCTAATGTTTATAAATCTAAGTGTGTTAGCTCCACCTAAGATAAGATTTTTGTCGGCTTGATCAAGATTTGAATAAGTTACAGCTATAGTCGGTGATAAGAAACTCTCCCCAGCAAAACCAATTCCATCTCGCAAGCTTGATGGTCCTAAGAGCGGCAATACAATGTATGCTCCAGGTCCTACTCCCCAGTAACCAAATGCGCTTCCTAGATCTTCATCATGGTGAGGGATTCCCCAATCATTTGCTACGTCAAGTAGACCTAAAACACCAACCGTAGAATTAATCGCGAAGCGCTCTAAATGTGTGGCGCTTTGACCAAATTTTAGTTGTAGAATGTCTGATACTAAATAAACCGGAGTATTAAGATTAATGAAGAAATTTCTAATCGAACGTTGGACTGGGTCGGGAGTTATATAGTCATAACCTTTTGCTATCGGTTCAATAATATTTTCATCTAAAGTGTTGTTGAACCAAAAAATGCCGCGATTTATGGGTTCAATTGGGTCGGGAATATCTTCGGCTACTGCTGAGGACGTTAGAAATAGAATGGAAAATAATATTGAACTGTAATTTTTTAAAAGACTTTTTTTCATGGTTAAGATTTTCTATTCTATGGTTTGAAGAAATAATAAGTTCTCGTATGTGTTCATGCACTGCGTTACTTAACTTTCTTATTCTATAAAAGTTAATTTGAGCAATATATAGTTAACATATCGGTTTGAATCGGATAAAGATGAAATTAGATTGTATTCAAGGTAGAAATATCTAAAAACACTCAATAATTTTTCCTTTAAAAGAATAAACCTGTGCGATTTAGTGTAAATATCAGAAACAATGTGTTTTTAGCACGAATTAAATTGCTTTCTGCCAGCTTCTCAATGAAATTAGTTTTATATCTGTAAACTCCAGGGGGGAACCCGGGTAATTTAGTGGTTTTATGATGAGTTTGGCAATATCTCTTCATTGAATTTAATAGAAGCTTTTTTCTTTTCTTGAAATGCAAACGGATGATATTAAAAGTTGGAAGACCATCTAGGGTTCGAGTCCAACCTTTATTGAAAATGATGCTATGGTCAACAAATTACGTTTAGTTTAAATTGAAAACTAAAAAAATCTCTAGAAAACTTAATAAATAATTGTGTGAATTTATGTTCGATCACGAGACGTTAGAGGTGTTTTTCGATGGTAAGTTTATGCCGTTTAAGAATGCAAATGTTTCAATTGCTAATACTGGCTTATTGTACGGCCTTGGTGTCTTCACAGGGATGCGTGCATTTAAGAATGAGCAGGGAACCCATCTTAATATATTTAGACCTGAAGCTCATTACAAAAGAATGCTCAATTCTTGCAAACTTCTGCGATACGATGATTTTAAGAAAAATTTTAGTGAAAAGAAATTTACCGATACTATAAAAGATCTACTTTTAAAAAATTCGATAAAAGAAGACGCTTATATTCGGATTACTAACTTTTCTTTTGAGAATAAGATTACTCCAAAACTTTCTGGCTATCGAGAAAATCTATCAATGTTTTTATATCCTCTCGGTGACTATGTTCCAACAACTGGGATGAAATGTTGTGTGTCAAGTTGGACGAGAGTAAAAGATTCTTCTATTCCTGCTCGCGCCAAAATTACCGGCTTGTATGTTAATACGGCTTTAGCAAAAGCCGAAGCACTGAATAATGGTTATGATGAGGCACTTTTTCAAAACCATAATGGGAATATCGTAGAAGGAAGTGCCGAAAACATCTTCATTGTTAGAGATGGATTGTTAATTACACCTCCTCCATCAGACGAAATTTTGGAGGGGATTACCAGACAATCAATAATGGAAATTGCCAAAGATAAGGGGATCGATGTTGTCGAACGCTCAATCGCTCGTTCCGAATTGGTTTTTGCTGATGAGGTTTTTTTGACCGGAACAGGTGCAAAAGTATCACCAGTAATCGAGATTGATAAGTATTTAGTTGGAGATGGTAGTGTAGGACCAATTTCAAAGTTGATGCAAGAAACCTACCTCAACGCTGCCCGAGGTTTAGACTCTAATTACAAACATTGGGTCGAAGCAGTTGAGGTCAAAAATGCTTAAAGCCCATTGGAAAATTATCTCCTTTCTAGAGAGAATTGCAGATAACATTCTAATTGTCGTTGCTTTTTTTTTAGCGCACAAGATTCGCAGCACTAACTTTGGATCATTCGTACATCAATATCTACCTCTGCCGTCCGATCTGCAAAACTTAGGTGAAATTGAACGGTATTACCTAGTTTTGGGTATCGCGTTGCCGCTGTTTAATGCATCGCTTTCAATTTTTGGTGCTTACCGGAGTATGAGAAAGTATGTTGCGTTGAAATTGTTACGAGTATCAATCGTATCGGGTTTGATTACCTTCCTATGTTTGGGTTCACTTCTTTATATTTTGAAACTTGATTTTAGTAGAAGTTTCATAGGTTTGTTTACTGGAATATGTAGTTTACTGTTCTTTATTGAGAGATTTTCGGTTTTACTTCTACTTAGATTTTTTAGAACTAGAGGAAAGAATTTTAGAAATGTTCTAATTGTTGGAACAGGAGTGCAAGCGCGTAATTTATTTTTTGAAATTGGCGCACACGGCCAAATGGGAATAAAGGTTCAGGGGTTTGTCGATGTGAGAGGTGCTACAAATCTCAGAGGTGAAACTGTTCCTGAAGATGATAGTGCGGTCTATGACCTGCAGGCCCGAATAATTTCAACTGCCGAGACATTTGAAGAAACGTTAAAAAGATTTGCAATCGATGAAGTTATTTTCACCGATGTTATAAATACATTTCCAGTCGTTCATGATTTGGCGGAAATTGCGACGGAAGAGGGGATACACGTTACGTTTGCCGCAGATTTATTTAGTATCGGAGTCTTTACCTCTGAAGTAGGAAATATCGGAGATATTCCGTTGCTTCATTTTCATCCGTCACCAGGCGGTCAAGACAGTATGCCACTACTTTTTAAGAGATTTTTAGACATATTGATTTCAGGGATTGTATTGGTCGCCTTTTTGCCGATTTTTATCATTGTCATGATAGCCATTCGAATAGATTCAAAGGGTCCTGTATTTTTTAAACAAAAGCGAGTGGGACTAAACGGCAGACATTTTACGCTCTTAAAATTTAGATCGATGGTTGAGAACGCAGAAGAACTTTTGAACGATCTTAAAGAAAAGAATGAAATGAAAGGACCGGTTTTTAAAATCAAAGAAGATCCTAGGATCACTAAAGTTGGAAAGGTCCTACGAAAGTATAGTTTAGATGAATTCCCTCAATTACTTAACGTTTTGAAGGGAGACATGTCACTTGTTGGCCCGCGTCCACCTTTACCGGAAGAGGTCAAATTCTACAAAAGGAAGCAGCGGAAAAGATTGAGTATGCGACCTGGTTTGACATGCTCGTGGCAAGTTAGTGGTCGGAATGAAATACCAAGTTTTGAAGAATGGGCAAAAATGGACTTGGAATATATCAACAATTGGTCTTTGAAACGAGATTTAATTTTGATTGCAAGAACTATTCCCGTTGTTATTCTTGGAACAGGGGCAAGATAGCTTAGGTAGTAGTAATTCGCGTTAAAAATGCCAACCTGAATCTTAATTCTAAATTAGCGCCTCTGGAATTGAAGAAGTTAGTTCCGCCTCATTGGAAACTAAAGCTGTCCGGCCTCTTAGTATTGCTGACTTTCATAAATTTGATTTTGAGAGCATTTTAAAAACTCTTAGGCGTCTAACTCCCTAGATAGACTTGCAAAATTCGATTCTGCAATGATTGCCTGCTTAATTAGTTTTTAAATAAAGTTATGCTGAATATTTACCGACAGTAATTGTGAATATTTGTAGTATAATTTTATGACGCACCGTATCTTAGTAGTTGATGATTCAGAAGAAAACCGTTGGATGGTTAAGTACTGCCTTGCGGCCGATGGTTATGCTGTCGATGAACTGGAAAGCGGTCAAGAATTACTCGATTTGGGAGAGAGAGTTACAGAGTTCGATTTAATCTTGCTTGATGTAATGATGCCCAATCTTGATGGGTTTGAGACATGTCGAATCTTCAAAACTCAAGCATTTGCAACGAACATCCCCGTAATATTTCTTACTGCTGAAAGTGAAGAAGATAGCAGAGTTAGCGGTTTCCAGGCAGGGGGAATTGACTATATTCTCAAGCCTTTTGGGAGAAAGGAATTGGGTATGAGAGTCAAGTCTCATTTAGCGCTTTCTAATAAGTTTAAAGAGGTAAGTCACGAAAAAGAAACCCTAAGAGCAAATCTACAACGTGGAGCCGAAATTCAAAATGCATTTTTACCTTCGAAGACATTTACCCATCCAAACTTAAATATTGCCTGGGATCATCGACCAATTGAGCATATCGCGGGTGATATGTTTGGTTTTATTGATTTCGATGACGGTTCATTAGGAGTGTATTTACTTGATGTATGTGGACACGGATCTTCTGCAGCTTTAGTGGCTTCAGCTGTATGCGGGGCAATCACAACTAATCGAGATCTAATGGGCTATGAGGATGCGGGTCGGTACTATCCACGGGACCCTAGTGATTTCTTCTCGAGATTAAGCAAGCATTTCCCGTATGAAAAGTACGAAAGCTATTTTACGTTTTCGTATGTTGTAGTCGACCCAAAAAATCATAATTCAAGAATTGGGGTTGCTGGACATCCAGCTCCGTATTTAGTCGGATCTGAAACCGTTAGCAAGGTTGACGTAATTGGGGCGATCTTAGGTCTCGACTTAGATAGTAAATGGGCAAGTCAAAAAATTATATTTAAGCAGAATGACAAAATCATTATTGTTTCAGACGGAGTATTGGAATTAACGAACAAGTCAGGCAGATTTGATAAAGTTATAGATTCAGTTCTTGTTCAACATTCTAAAGGTGATGCAGAAAGTTTGGTTCAAGGTTTGCGGCATCATATTAACGAATTTGTGGATAACGGTGAAATAAAAGATGATTTGACGATTATATGTGTAGAAAATAAGTGAAATTCGAAGCACTTTGCAGTGAAAAAGGAAAAAAATGTTAAAATTAGTTGATTCAAAGTTAAAACGTTACAAGCTTCTCAAAGTGGAGTCTTCTGTAATTGATAGTACCAATTTCTCAGAATTCAAATTAGGTCTGATGAAGGAACTGCGTCCAGATGAGACTATAATATTAAATCTGGAGAACGTAAATTTTGTAGATAGTAGTGGGCTTGGTGCACTTATTTCGGGTTTGAAAGCTGTCGGGAATCCAGAGCTTCTTATTCTATGTGGATTGAATGAACAAATTATAAGCCTATTGGAACTTACTTGCTTAGATAAAGTTTTTAAAACCACTAAGGACTATCAAGATGCTTTAGAAGAAGTAGGACCTCGGCCATGATGAAGTTCTCGTGCGAATTGCCAGCAAATTTTCAAAGTCTTAAGTCTCTTAGGGAACTTTTGCAGCGTTACGAAGCCGAGTCATCGAATGGACTTAAACGTTTTTCTCAAATTGAACTAGCCTTGATTGAAATTTTTACTAATATTGTGAAACATGGAGAAGTTATCAAAGATGATTTAATCGAAGTTCAATTACGATCGAGTGGAAATGAAATGAATATTCAGCTAATTGATAATGGAAAGCAATTTCTACCTTCTATTCTCGAAACAGTCATGCCAAGTATTTCACAAGATATCGACTTGCTACCAGAAAATGGATTTGGTGTCCCTTTAGTAGTTTCAATTACAGATTCAGTCCGATACGAGCGAAAAGACGAGAAAAACTTCACAACTCTTATCTTCGTCCTAGATGAGGATTCCTAGTCTAGACATATTTTAAAACCACTAAGTGTATATACACCTGGTACAGGTTGTTTAGCACCAAGATCAATTCTAGCAAATTAACTAATTCTCTCTTTCGTCTTCATTCCTAATGTTACCGCTGTAGAGAGGATACTCCTTGATTCCAAGTTTTCTTAGAACTCTATTTATATGGATGTGGCCTGTTTCAATAAAATGCTTCGCTCCATCGATCTGAGTACCTGCTACAGCAGTTCCAATGATAAAGGCATTTTTTACATTGGTTTCATTTGTCTCGTTGTTAATCTCTGGCTTTTTAGCTTTACCCGTAAGTTTGATCCCTGTTTGTTCGAAAAGTGAAGAATCTTGTGCATAGCCTGTTAAGAGTAGGGTATAATCACAATCTATTTTTTTTATAGGTTTAGCATCATCATTGGTTTTTTTAAGGGAGACTGTGTTCTCATCAATTTTAATGACTTTCGTTTCCATTTCAATTTCGATTTTACCTTCTCGAATTAAAGCTTTTAGTTCTGGTAATAACCATGGTTTGACTTTTTTTGGATCAAAATTAGCTCTACGGTGTATAAGAGTAACTTTTGCACCAGCTCGATAAAGTCGAATTGCTGCTTCAACGGCGGAATTCTTACCACCAACTATTGCGACTTTCATGAATGATAAGGAATGAGGATCAGGTAAAAAATGACTTACGAATGGACCGTTTTCACCTTCTATTTCAAGATACTTTGGATGGTGCATGTCACCAATAGCAAAAATAATCTTCTTTGCTAGGAGATGCCTTGTTGAAGAAGTATTCAATTCAGTTCTCAATTCGTTATGACGAGGTCCACCAACTCCAGTCGGTGATTTGGTCACTGTAATTTCGAATTCTTGCTCTAAGTTGGTGGTTATACTTTGAACCTTGGAAAAAAAACTAATCTGAAGATTAAATTTTACAACTACACTTCTTAAGTAGAGTAGATATTCTTCTCTGGTTATTTTAAAATGTGGATAAGTCTCGAGAGGGATTCCTGCGATTGATAGTCGTTCAGGAGAACTGAAGAATGGTGTTCCTGGTGCGTACCAATTTATTGTCGATGCGAGACATCCTGCTTCTAGGTGAATGTATTCAATATTAGATGTTTTAAGTGCGGCTGCCATCTCAATCCCAATTGGACCAGCACCAATTAATACAAGATTAGTTTTAACTATTTTTTTCAAAATGCTTAGGCGTCACTTCAGTTTTAGAGAAATAAATTAGATGTTTAGATGTGATACTTTTGATATCAATGTTAATCGTACTAAATACTCATAGGATGAGTCAAAAGATAGGAGATATAATATATTTTAAATCATATATTCCTCGGATTGATGATACTGTATTCTCTCAAATAGCAATGCTCTAGGAGGAAATCCTATCAGAGCGCACCTGTTGAGAATGAGACTCTCGTACATTAAATATCAGCAATACTAGGCCTATTTTCGGAAGATTAAGCAGAACAGATAATTTCCCAAAAATCTAATTCATAGTAGAGTAAATTTCATTTATTTACTTTATTTTGGCGTGATTACTAGAAATTATTGATCTTGAGACCTAAGAAATCGTTCATTCAAATTCAAAGAATTTTAGATTCCATCTTGGGTGGTGTTTTGATTCTATTATTTAGGCCTATCTCGTTGGCATTAGAGCCAATTATGAAACGCGACCATGAACTCGTTCTGAAAGGAACTTTTGTCGTTGTTAAGATATTAGGTGGTGGTAGTCTTTTTGTCGCTGCGCCGTCATTAATGGCATTGCGAAAGAAGTATCCAGACGTTAAATTCAAGTTGGTTTGTTCAAATGAAGTTAAGGTCTTTGCGGAACTGTTGGGAGTTTTTGATGTTATTATTCCGATTTCTACAAGTTCTAGCATTGAGTTTCTAAAAACATCTTTTATTGCGTTACGCCAAATATTTAGATGTGATACGATCCTTGATTTGGAAATCTACTCTAAGCTCACATCTATTTTTTGTCTGTTTTCATGTGCAAGGAATCGGATTGGTTTCTTTATGAATATCAATTCTTGGCAAAGTGGACTTACTACCCATTCTTTATTTTTGAATCATAGTGCCCCTATCTATACTTTTTACGAGCAAGCTGTTTTGCTGCTAGGAGCTACAGCTCTATCCACTCAGGAGTCTAGAGATATTTTGAAATCTGTTCATCCTTGGATGAGTGAAGTTCAAAAGGATCTTTCCTCTTATACAATAGCACCATTTTCATCCTTGCTTGCTCCGGAACGAGAGTTCTCATCGGAAGAGTGG
Source organism: uncultured Bdellovibrionales bacterium (assembly GCA_964472005.1). GTDB lineage: Bacteria > Bdellovibrionota_C > UBA2361 > SZUA-149 > DAOLCO01 > CAYYIQ01. Next base: position 14,827 of record CAYYIQ010000003.1, read on the forward strand.
GCGGAGATATTGAGTCGAAATAAATTTCCTGAGAATGCCAAACTTACGATCCTTGGAGGAAATGCTGATGTTGATAGGGCTGCTGAGTTGGAAATACTTTTAAGCACTCGATTGAGAGATGTGAATATCGTTAATATGGCTGGTAAGTTGAAATTAGTAGATAGTGCCCATGAAATTTTTAAATCAAATAGGTTATTTGCGATCGACTCAGGGTTGAATCATATCGCGCGTTTGTTTGGAACGGATGTCACTTCTTACTGGGGGCCAACAAACCCTAATCGATTTTTGAAGCCAATGAGTGGAATCGATGAAGAGGTTCACTATAAACCACCGTATTGTTCGCCATGTGTTCATTTGATTGATTCTCCGCCATGTGCGGGAAATAATATATGTATGAAGAATCATTTGTCGATGAGTCAAAGTTGTTTAGATGGTTGGTTGATAAAGGGAACTAGGAGTTAATTTGAAAGAACGGATTTGCATAGTTGGTTCAGGGCCTTCGGGAGCACTCTCTGCATACGTCGCAGTCAAAAAAGGTTATGACGTAATTATGCTTGATACAGGAATCGAGCCTGAAAAAGATGTTAGATCTTTAATAGAAAATCCTTGTTTGGATACGGAATCATTTAGTAATAAAGTCAGAGAATTCCGAAAAAAAACTTTAGCGGGTCATAAGGGTATTCCTGAGAAACTAGCATTTGGTTCATCGTTCCCATATGATATTTTCCCAGGTGGAAAACTGAATTATGAGAAGGGGACGGATTTTGTTATCTCGTACGCATATGGAGGGCTTAGTAACGTCTGGGGAGCTACTGTTGCTGCGCTTCATCCAGATGATGTCGCTGATTGGCCAGTAAGCGTAGAGGAGTTTAACGAATATTTTTCAATGTTGAATGAAGTAGTCGAAGTCTCTTCAGGCACTGATAACATTGACAAACTCTATCCAGTTGAAATTAGTGATGGAGCTAACTATGCCCTAGGCGGTCAAGCTCAAATGTTATTAGATAATTTAAATCGCCATGGGGACGAATTATTAGATAAAGGGATCTATTTTGGCCGTGCTAAAATTGCGCTCGGTAAAAAATATTCAACAAATAAAATCGGATGTGTGCAATGCGGAATGTGCATGCACGGTTGTCCTCATAATGTCATCTTTTCATCTAAGGATATAATTAATAAATTTTTATTAAATACTCCAAACTTCGAATATCTAAAAGGTTGTTTAGTAAAAAGATTCGAAGAAGAATCAGATAAAGTAAATATTTTTTATCAAGATAGCGAAGGACGTGATCTTGCAATTGAAGCTTCACGCTTATTTTTAGCAGCTGGAGTCATCGGTAGTACTACTATTGTATCTAAGTCGACGAATTGGCAAAAAAAGTCTTTTAAAATAAAAGATAGTCAAAAGTATCTGTTCCCGTTTATCTTAAATAAACGTTTGCCAAAGGTAGCTAGAGAGTCAACGAACACTTTGTCTCAAATATATTTTGATTTCAAAATTCCTGGAATTTCTGGTTATATAGTACACATGCAATTGTACGCTTATAATGAGCTAGTATTGGAGCCTTTTAGAAGGTTCTTACCCGATAAAATTGTAGACCAATTTCCTAAATACTTTGGCTTTTTTTTCGATCGATTGATGATAGGGATGATTTATTTGAATGGGGTTGATTCTGGCCAATTGGAATTTTTTCCTAACAGGGAGAGCAGCTCCAATTCTTTGGGTAGAGTTACGGGTAATCTTAATCCCAAGGGGAGAGAGGTTTTTAAAAAAATACGAAAATTAATCTCGAAAGAATCAAAAAAAATCGGTGGAAGCATCCCATTTTTCGGTATAAGCGAAATCCCAGCTGGTAAAAGTCAGCACTTTGGTAGTAGTATTCCAATGTCTGCGAATCCAGAGGAGGGAACTAGCGATACATTGGGTAGGCCTTTCGGGTGTAGTCTTGTCCATGTAGTTGATGCATCTGTGCTGCCAAGTGTTCCAGGTACACCGACGACGTATCCAATTATGGCAAATGCGGCGAGAATTACTAAATTAGCATTAGAACTTAATTAAACTTATGAACGACAATACTGTGACATCACATTTAATTTCAATCAAAGAAAAAATCGATTCAAAACAACTTCTATCGGTCGAAGATTGCGATTACTTGGATATTGACTTGGTTCACGATTTACATAGAAAATATGTGAATTCTTCTCGTGTGGATTTGCTTAAGATTTTTGAATTTGGAAATGAGCTTGCATCTCATGCAGAAGGAACGAAAATCTTTCTTAAAAATGGCAAAACAATCTTAGATTTTACTGGTGGAATCGGGGTGTTAAATCACGGCCATAATCACCCACGGATATTGGAAGTCCGACGTAGATTTGCTGAAATGAAGCGGATGGAAGTTCATCGAAACTACTTCTCTCAATACCTTTCAGTGCTAATACACAATCTGGCAGTTCTATTACCGGGGGATTTAGAGTTCTCTTTTTTCCCCAACTCTGGTTCAGAAGCTGTTGAAGCGGGTTTAAAAACAGCATTTAAATATCATAACGTTCGAAGAGATATAATATTACATTCTGATATTTCTTTTCACGGAAAACTTTTTGGAGCAGGTAGTGTTACTCATTCTCCGGAAAACCATTTTCCTTTTCCAAAAATTCCCAGAACAAAACGTTTTATCTTCAACGACATTAAGTCAGTAAAAAATTTAATTGATGATTCAAGACGATCTAATGGAGAGTGTGCTGTTGCTGGCATTATCATTGAACCTTTGAATGTTAGTAATATGATTGCTTGTACAGAAGACTTTCTTATAGAGTTGAGAAAGATTTGTTATAAAGAAGACATTGTTCTGATTTTCGACGAAGTATATTCTGGTTGGGGGAAAACGGGCGCCTTGTTTAATTTCATGAAATACAAAGATGTCATACCTGACGTACTTTGCTTTGCTAAGTCCTTTGGAGGCGGAAAAGCTTCAATTTCTGGAATTACTACTCGTCGCCCGATTTTTAAGAAAGCTTTCGACGACTCAGTTTCTGCAAATTTGCAGTCAACAACCTTTTACGGCTTTGGAGAAGAGACAGTCACGGCTATTGAAGCATTAAATATTATAGCAGAGGATGATTACGTAGGTAGAGCGCAAAAAATAGATATTCACCTAACGAGCGGTTTAAAGAAGCTTCAAGAAAAGTTTCCTAGTTTAATTAGGGAAGTCAGAGGACAAGGTGCCATTCACGGAGTTTTTTTTAATTCTGGTCCAGACATATTGAATAAGATTGTAAATTTAGTACCAGGTGAATTATTTAAAGATCCTAGATTTATCGGGAAGCTAATTACTGCAGCGGTAGTCTCGGAACTATATTCAAAAGAAAATATTTTAACCTTTACCAGCCTCGGCCTTGATATCCATCTAATAGCTGCCCCATCGTTAGTTGCAAGTGAAGAAGACGTGAGCAATTTCATTGATGGCTTAGATCGAACTCTGCAACAAGGAATCTTGCCGATAGTGTTAAAGTTCGTGAAACGTAAATTTACGTCGTAAATTGAAATATTTTATATGAGGATTTATATCTTAACATGCGAGGATCCTCTTTTTTCGGATAGGATCTTTAAGCACCTGTTTAAGACACTTCCAAATCAAATTGTTGGTGTCGGATTTGCAGCCGGTCTAGTTACCTTTGATAGGGTTGTTGTCACTTTACTTGTATATGGACCAATCAATTTTTTGAAATTTGGCTTCGAAGTATTTAGAACAACACTCTTTGGTAGTGGCAAGGTTGAAAAAGTTTGTGCGGAAAACGGTATTTCTGTGGACAAGCCCAAGACAATCAAATCACAAGAATTTTTGGAAAACTTAAAACGCTTAGAACCAGATTTAATTGTCTCGATTAATTGTAATGAAATCATTGGTAAGACGATCCGCGAAATTCCTAAATATGGGGTTATAAATCTTCATAACGGAGATTTGCCTCGTTATCGAGGATTGATGCCAATATTTCATGCAATTAGATTAAGAGAGAAGAGTATTGGTGTCTCAGTTCAAGAAATTGATTCAGGGAAACTTGATTCAGGTCCAATCTTGGGCCAAGAAAAAATGGATCTACTAGAGAAAGAAGACCTTCTATCTGCGTGGAGTAGGGCGACGGAGGTCGGTTCGAACCTACTTCTCAAAGTAATACGGAATTTGCAGAATAATGAGTGTCTTCCTCAGAAAAATGATGAGAAACTAGCTACTTATTATACACTTCCAAGTTTCAGGGAAATTTATCAATATTGGAAAATCATAAAATAAGTTTGATCGACCTAATGAATTTAATTAGAAACATAAAGTTATATTCAAAAACTAATATAGAGATTTTTGCGCTAGTTATTTTAGCTGCAGTTTTTTTAGGCAATGAAATTTTACTTTTACAAACTGATAGTTTTTGGAATTCGTACAGCTTCCCGTATAGCAAAACTTTCCCTATCTTAGCTATTCTTGCAGTCTTTTATTTTACTCAAGCAATGGTTTCGTCTAGTAGCATTCTTCGTTTGTTTGTACCTGTTACGATCTGGTTATTGTTTCTTTTTTGCGTTGCTAACGATAAAATCGAGATTGTCCTTTTTTGCTTGTTCCTGCTGGGAAATTGGCTAGTTGTAAAGGGCTTTGCTGGAAGCCTAATGCATTTCTTTAATGTTAATATTTCACTTGCAATTTCATATTTGATTTTTCAAGTAATATTGCAGTTTTACTATCTAATGTTGGCACTGATCGGACAACTAACTATCGAACTTGTATTTTTACCGATCTTTTTACTTGGATCGTATGGTTGCCTATTAACATTTTATAAAATTAGGAATGAAGGTCTACCAACTTCATCCTATAGACTTTCGGGTTATGACTTAAATTCTAATTCAATTATTTTCTTTAGTATCATAATTTTTTCCATAGTCTTTATTTCAGGTTCAATTCCACAGACTTATACCGATGGTCTTGTTTATCGCCTTCCTTTCCTTAAGGATCTTTTGGATACAGGTGCGATGCCAAGCCATCTATATCTTTGGGCGCGATTAATTCCTCAAAGCGTAGTTTTTCAGATGGTACCAGCTTATTTCGTATTTGGTGAGATCGGTGCCGTATGGACTGTGTTCACATTCTTAATCGCTTTGTTTTTTATCGTCGTAGAATTCTGTGACGAGTTGGAAATTTCTAAGGGCTTGGGGCTTTTTACCGCGTTCATGATTATTTCACATCCAGTCATCTGGTTGCTATCTACGGTTGTGTATAACGATATTCCAATTGTGTGTTATTCGGTCTCTGGCCTTTTGTATCTCTTTAAATTTAGAAAAAATTCAAAGGAGCTAGATCTTCTATTCGCGTTAACTTTGTTGGCCTTCGCATGTACAATAAAACTAAATGTGCCGATTTTTATCTTGGTAACATTAGTTACATGGATTTTGATTGATCCGAGAATAACAAAATTATTATTTAGGGTTCGAAATATTTGGTCTGTTGGGATATCTTTATTGGTATTGTTACCTTGGTATTTATGGACATATTACGAAACAGGTAACCCATTTTTTCCTTTTTTGGGAAAATATTTTAGCTCTAAGTTCCCCGCAGATACGATATTTACAGATGAAGCTAATAGTATGTTTGCTGCATTTGATAGTTTCATCGAATATCTCATGATTCCATGGTCATTAACTTTTAGCACTTCTAGGTTTGGCACCTATCCGAATGGCTCATTTGGACCTATCTTACTTTTTTTAACCCCATTCTTAATTTTTTCAATCATAAGATTAATTAAAGACGGTCTAATTTTTTCACCTGATACTAGAATTAGACTTATTCTAGTATTTGCTCCGTTATTGACGTTCCTAGGAGTCGGGTCGGTGATTGGCTTATTATATTTTAGATATTCCCTTGCGGCATTTGTTACATTCGTTATCGGTGCTACCGCATTAATTGATCAATTGAAATTCAAAAATGTTAAACCTCTCCATACCCAGTTTGCATGTCTTTCACTTACTTTGTTCCTTGTCTTAGTAGGGGCCCGATCCAACTATGGAGTCACTGGAGGAATTGGAGATGAAATATTTTCAGGAGAAGTGAGTGAGGACGAATTTAAGAATAGGTTAACTCACGGTGTCGATGATTATTTAAATGAGGTTTTAGAGAAGGATGAAAACGTAATCTCTTATATCTTTTTCCCGATAAACAGAATCAAAAATGAAGTATATTTTGTTTCGACCAAAACTTCTTTATTTGGCCAAGTTCTTGAACCTGAATCCTTTGGGGTATTTACTAAAAAACATAAGATAAGATATGCGATCGTAAATAATTCAAACATTCCTGAATTTTTAAACACAGCAGGCTTCTTTGGCCAAGTTTTTCGTGATGAAGGATTGGTATACGGTTCCGGAAATTATGCAATATATGATCTGTGGCAAGGGGGGCGGGGAAACTGGTTAAAGCATTCTTTATTTGGGGATGAGTTAAATGATAAGATTGAAGTTTCGGCTAATCCAGACGAGTGGCTTGTTCGTGAATTTCCGATTGATAAAAAAGTTGAACTTGTGAGAGGTAAGGTTAAGGTCGTTACAAAAGAAGAAAAATCATCTCTATTAGTAAATTTGGTTGAATACGACGCGAACAATCGTGAATTACGACAAGAAATACCTGCAAAGGAATTGCTTCGAGAAGTGGAAGATGAGTTGAAATTTGTTTTTAAGCCATTAAATGACACTACAAAGGTTAAGATAATTGTACATCCTTGGAGAGAGGTAGATGGTAGTATATTTGTTCTAGAAGGAGAGGTTTATTTTAAAATGGGCAAGGACAAATGAGTATCACAAAGTTAAAATATTTTATTGCAAAGAAATTAGATTCTAATTTAATTTTGTCTCATTTGATTTACGGAATAGTCGGAAGATTCAAATTTTTACTGCCTCATGATAAATCTTACTTTGGACTCTATAAGTTTTTTGAAAAAAAAAATGGGGTTCGCATCTTGGATGTCGGAGCTAATAATGGAATCTCGGCGTTGTCCTTTAAAAAATTGTATCCAAATTCACAAATAACGTCATTTGAACCCAATCCTCGACATAGAAAATCTCTCGAAAGAGCTTGCAAGCAAAATTCGGGTATTCAATTCCAAATGCTTGGAGTCGGTGAGACTGCAGGGGTGCTTACTTTTTATCAGCCTACTTTAAATAATGTTGCTTTGCACACCGCAACAAGCACAGATCTAAATTTTGTGAAATTACAACTTGCTGGAATCGGGATTGATATCTCTAAAGTCGAATTTGATGAGTTTACAAGCCCTGTTATTAATTTGGATTCGCTAGATTTGAGTCCGCATATTATTAAAATTGATTGTGAAGGTTTCGAGTTGCCAATTCTAAAAGGTGCGAAGGAGACCATTAGAACTCATAAACCTATAATCTTGACTGAATACTCTGCGGAAATATCTGGAGTAGAATATGTTCAAGAATTTCATGATTTTATATCCTCCATTGGATATGAAGCAAAATATTTTGAAAATGACTCGAATTCTATGAGAGAATATAAGTTCGGTGACTTTCGTTCTGAAACAGGAAGTCGAAATATTTTTTTGATACCTTTATGATGGTAAGCAATTGGATTAATTATGAAAGCCTTAATTAAAGATAAGAATGAAGCTGGACTAACTCTTCTTGAGATTGCTGAACCAACAATAGGTGCGAGAGACGTTTTAATTAAGGTTATTAAGACGGGTATCTGTGGAACTGACCTGCATATTTACGAGTGGGACGATTGGGCCAGTAATACAATCAAAGTACCATTGACTATCGGCCATGAATTTGTTGGTAAGATAGTTGAGCTCGGTAGTGACGTGAAGAGTTTCTCGGTCGGTGATTTAGTCAGTGGTGAAGGACATTTGGTATGCGGTCAGTGTCGTAATTGTCTCGCAGGAAGAAGGCATCTATGCTCTTTTACCCTTGGCCTAGGGGTTAATCGAGATGGAGCTTTTGCTGAATATGTCTCTATTCCTGAATCAAATGTTTGGTTGCATGATAAAGATGTTAATATGGACGTCGCCGCAATCTTTGATCCATTCGGGAATGCAGTGCACACAGCCTATTCTTTCTCACTATTAGGTGAAGATGTGGTGGTTACGGGAGCTGGCCCAATTGGAATCATGTCAGCAATTGTTGCAAGGCATGCGGGCGCTCGGAATGTTGTCATTACGGATCCTAATCCATATCGGAGGGAGCTTGCTAAAAAATTTGGAGTGACCTTAGCGATAGATCCAACAATAGAATCATTGGCAGAAGTCCAAAAGAAATTGGGAATGAAAATAGGCTTTGATGTTGGGTTTGAAATGTCTGGTAATGGCACTGCTTTTAAAGAAATGATTTGCAATATGGCGCATGGTGGAAAGATCGCGTTACTCGGAATTCCGGCACAAGGTTATGACATAGATTGGAAGCAGGTCATTTTTAAAATGTTGACGTTAAAAGGAATCTACGGCCGGGAAATGTTTGAAACTTGGTATCAGATGAATGTGTTAACTAGGGGAGGGCTTGATATCTCACCAATTATTACCCATCAGTTTCATTTCAGCGAATATGAGGACGCATTTAAAACAATGAAGTCGAAGGAATCGGGTAAGATTATTTTAAATTGGGAATAGGTATAATGAAAGAAAATGATACTTTCTATTTGCAGCTTGGAGAAATTCTAAAATCGATTTCAAATGACGGGCTTTACAAAAACGAAACAATTATCTCAAGCCCGCAAGATTCGTATATCTCAGTTGGAAATAGAAAAAAGATATTAAATCTTTGCTCAAACAACTATTTAGGTCTCGCTAATAATAATGAAATTAAGGCCGCTGCGATTCAGGGTATTAAAGACTGGGGCTATGGATTATCTTCTGTTCGGTTTATTTGTGGTGCTCAGGAAATTCATAAGCAACTTGAAGATAGTCTTAGTAAATTTTTAATGACAGATGATACTATCTTATATAGTTCCTGTTTCGACGCAAATGGAGGTCTCTTTGAGACTATATTAGGTCAAGGAGATGTTATTGTTTCTGACGAACTAAATCATGCAAGTATTATTGATGGAATAAGATTGTGTAAATCTGCGAGAATTCGTTATCGTAATAATGATCCAGAAGATTTAGAGAGAAAGTTAAAAGAAATAAAAACAAGTGGAAAAATTTTAGTTGTTACAGATGGCGTTTTCTCAATGGACGGAATTATCGCTAATCTTAAAGATATATCAACGGTATGTAAAAAATATAATGCATTATTGATGGTCGATGACTCCCATGCTGTAGGCTTTGTTGGAAAAGGGGGGAGAGGCACACATGAGTATCATGATCTATTGGGGAATGTTGATATCCTTTCAGGTACCTTTGGAAAAGCGTTAGGTGGAGCATCGGGTGGCTATATTACGGGTCGACAAGAAATTGTCTCATTGTTGCGACAACGATCAAGACCCTACCTTTTTTCAAATTCTCTCGCACCAATGATTGTCGTCGCGACTTTGAAAGCATTGGATATTATATCGAGAGATGGCTCTCTTAAGGAAAGACTTGATGATAATACTAAGTACTTTAGATCAGAAATTTCGAAATTGGGGTTGGATATAATTAGAGGAGAACATCCAATAGTTCCAATAATGTTGGGAGATGCTCATCTAGCAGGGGAGTTTTCTAGGCAGTTGTTAGAAAGAAACCTTCTAGCAGTTAGTTTCTCCTTTCCGGTCGTGCCAAAAGGGAAAGCTAGAATAAGGACACAAATTTCAGCAGCACTCACTCGACAGGACTTAGATTTAGCAATTGAGATTTTTCATGATGTTAAAAACTTACTTTGTAAGAGTTAGAAGGACTATTAAACCTTAGTATTAAAGAAAAAGTATGACCATAATTTAAAAGTATGGCCATACTTATTTAAAATTGTCGTGGAATCCATTTTGTTATCCAAGTTTATTTTTTATCGCGACCTCGATGAATTGCATTGTATACCTCTTCTCGATGCACCGGAACTTCTTTGGGAGCTTCAATACCAAGGCGTACTTTATCTCCCCTGATATCAACAACTTCGATAAAAACATCATCCGCAATTAGAATGCGTTCATTCCGACGTCGGCTGAGAACGAGCATGCCTCCGAGTTCCCCCATTTCCTTATGACTAGCAACAACATTATTTTCGATGGTCGGTACGTCTAGGGGAGCGACAATTTTTTCTTCAATCTCTACGACCTCGACCTTACTATTTTTAAGATCAAGTTTGCTTTGACGTTGAATTTCATCGTAGATCTCTTGCCGATGAATGGGAACTTCTCGTGGAGCGTTTATTCCAAGTCGGACTCGATTGCCTCTAATTTCAACCACGGTAATGAAAATGTTATCACCGATAATTATTCTTTCGTCTTCGAACCTACTAAGTACCAACATCTTTTGGTACCTCCGAATAAGGGAGTGAAAAAACTAAAAACAAGCATTATACACTGCTCTGCTTGATACTTCTCTATTGGAGAAGTATCAAGCAGAGCAGTATGACAAATAGTTTTACAACCATCTGTTAGTTGAATTTTCACTACGATAAATCAGGAAAACCTAGCTACCTTCTAACCGCGGGGTAAGTACCATAAATTGGTCGGAAATAGAAGGGTCTTAATAGATACCTGATAATATTAGAGAATTACTGAGGTTGAGGAATCATTCAGAAGATATTTTTGTGTGTAGGAGGTGTTCTTAATGGTTAAGCGGCTGTACTGCATGACGTTCTGTGAATGTCGGGTCAGCATTCAGTTATATTCACGGCGAGTCCACCTTTCGATGTTTCTTTGTAGATATCTTGCATATCTTCGCCTGTTGTTTTCATTGTTTTGATAACTTTATCTAGACTGACAATGTGGTCGCCATCTCCCTGAAGAGCTAGGCGAGATGCATTTATAGCTTTAATCGCGCCCATCGCGTTTCTTTCAATGCAGGGAACTTGAACAAGTCCAGCAATTGGGTCACAAGTTAAACCAAGATTGTGTTCCATTCCGATTTCAGCGGCATTTTCAACTTGTTCTGGTGTACCACCCATTACCTCGGTCAACCCAGCTGCTGCCATGGAACATGCAACACCGACTTCACCTTGACAACCAACTTCGGCTCCCGAAATTGAAGCATTTGTTTTAAAAAGTATTCCAATTGCGGTTGCAGTTAATAAGAATTTTTCAATTCCAATTTCGTTACCGTTACAAAAGTTAACATAGTATTTTAAAACTGCGGGTATAATACCTGCAGCACCATTAGTTGGTGCTGTCACTACTCTTCCACCAGCAGCATTTTGTTCGTTTACTGCAATTGCATATAAACTAACCCAGTCCATGATTTTAAGTGGATCCAAAGAACTAGATTGGGTGGATAGCTTTTGGTTTAACGAGAAAGCTCTCCTTCTAACTTTTAAACCGCCGGGTAAGATTCCTTCTGTATTACAGCCTTGTTCGATACTTAGGTCCATCGCATTCCAAATCTTCATAATTTGGATTTTTACCTTTAATTCGGATTGCCAGCTGCATTCATTCTCCCAAATCGCAGTTGATATACTTATTTTTCTATCTTTGCATAATTCGAGCAACTCCTTACCAGTCCTAAAATAGTGCGGCGGGTTTAATTGGGTTAAGGCTTCTTCGTCAGACGTTTTTACAAAGCCGCCGCCAACAGAATAATATATTTTTTCAAGGATTAGTTTTTTATTTTCGAACGCCTGAAATTTCATGGCATTCGAATGAAACGGGAGGGTGTCTACTCGATTGAAAATAAGATCGGTTTGATGATTATATGGGATGTTATGTTTTTTTAGTAACTTTATTTTACCTGTGGCTATAATTTTTTCGATTCTTTTTTCGATTTTTTGAATTAGAATTTCTTCAGGAATTTCCCCTTCGAGACCCATTAGTATAGCTTTTTCACTTCCGTGAGCCTTGCCCGTGAATCCCAGAGAACCAAAGAGTTCAACTCTAATACCATTTGTTTTTGAGATTAGATTTGCAGAATTAAGGTTCGTAGCGAATAATTTCGCGGCTTTCATTGGGCCAACAGTGTGGGAGCTTGAAGGTCCTATTCCGATTGAAAACAAATCAAAAATTGAAAGATTCATAGATCTATCTTAGCAGTAAATCCCAGAACCTGCTCAAGTATTAATGACTTGTAATTTCTGGTATACTGATTGAATCGGAGTTACCCTGACTCAAAGCGGGTATTCCTGCAAAGCATACTAGTGAAAGAAACAACAAAATCGTAAAAATAAACTCTAATACCCGTTCACGATTTTTGTCTGTTGCGTTCATAGTTATTTTATACTTCTAGGTTGTGGTTACCTATATTATTTCGACAAAACTATTGATTAACTTAATAAATTGAGGCGGTAATAAAGAATACTTTCTTTATTCTAGGATGAGATTTTATTTCAAAAAGCGAAAAACTATTGTTTTAACAGTTCTTAACGCTTCAAAAGAGAATTTTTTGTGTTTTCTCTTAAACTCTCCTTTGAATTTTCAATATGTTTAGACAGATTTTAAGCGTTGAGGCTTATTATTCGCTAATCTCTGAAATCAACCTCGAACCTTCGACCGAATGTATCGGACAAGGCGTTACAGGTTCGGTATCCCTAACAAAAAGTTCAGTGATTCTCGATTCTTCTGGGCATTCTGGCGTGAAAAGCAAGCCACTGGATTTATCTAGGGCTACTTCGACGACGTTTGGTGGGGGGAGAAAATTTAGAACGGGTTCCATCGGAGAGATGCATTTCATGTACTCTGCCCAAATCGGTGCCGCTGCCTGCGCTCCTGTTAGTTTTATTGGTTTATTTGAGTCGAAACCAACCCATACAATAGTTAAAATTTTCGGCGTGTATCCCGCAAACCATGAATCCTTTGCATCGTTCGTAGTCCCAGTTTTTCCAGCAACAGGGCCTTTTACGCCCAATCGCCTTATCACGGTACCAGTTCCGCGTTCTACGGCGGTCCTCAAAATGTCTGTGACAATATATGTGGCATCTTCACCTACTATACGTTTTTCTTCTACTGGACGCCTGAACTTCAATGTTCCAGATTCGCTGTCAATTACAAAGAAAAAAGGATGGAGAGTTCTTTTAATTCCTCCGTTGGCTAAAATTGAATAAGCTTGCGAGAGTTCAAGAGGAGAAACTTCTCCGGCACCTAGCGCCAAGGAGGGAACGGCTGGTAGATTCTCTCCGAAACCAAAAAGGCTCGCAGTATTAGCAATGCTTTGAATGCCTACTTTCTGTGCGAGATTAACTGTCGGGATATTTAATGAAAGAGCCAACGCATCCCGCAACCTTACTTCTCCTCGGTATTCTTTGTCGTAATTTTTCGGAGACCATGGACCACTAACCGGTACGTCAATTGTGGTTGGCTCGTCGATCAAAATACTTGTCGTTTTCGCTGTCTTGTAAGAATTTAAAGTTCCGTCTAGTGCTGTTAGATAAACAAATGGCTTAAATGTGGAACCAGGTTGCCTTTTTGCCAATGAGACACGGTCGAATTGGCTTTCTCCAAAATCTTTCCCTCCAACCCAGGCACGGATCTCACCACTTGAGGGTTCAACCGATATTAAAGCAGCCTGAATCGGTTCTTTTTGTTTTCTCAGGTACGAGTGATTCTTCTCTAGTTTAGCAAGTCCTTCTTCGATACTTTTTTCTGCGCAATTTTGATATTCTAAATCTAGACCAGAAACAATTTTATATGCTCCATCGGTAAGTGAATTTTCATTCATCAAACTGGAAACTTCTCTATTTAAATAGTCAACGAAGTAAGGTGCGATTCTGCGATTTCTTATCGCATCAAATGTTTTAATTTTTTTCTTAATCGCATCTTCTTTTTCTTCTTTAGAAATTTTGCCAATTGCTTCCATCCTTGCAAGTACAACTTCTTGCCGCGCTTTGGCTTGGTCAAAATGATTCCTTGGTGAATAGGACGAAGGTGCTTTGACAAGGCCCGCGAGCATTGCGGATTCTGCCAAATTCAAATCCGCCACTTCTTTACCAAAAAAAGATCTGCTAGCTTCTCCAAAGCCGTGTATTGCAAATCTACCTTCTTGACCTAGGAAGATTTCATTTAAGTACATCTCAAAAATTTGTTCTTTTGAGTAGGCTGCTTCTAGGACTACGGCTGCAAGTGCTTCCTTAATTTTTCTAAAAAATGTTCTTTCTGAAGAGAAAAAAAGATTTTTTGCTAGTTGCTGGGTGAGAGTTGATCCACCTTGAACGACTCTACCAGATCTTATATTTGCGATAGTTGCTCTTAATATCGAAAAAGGATCAATTCCAAAATGATAGTAAAAGTGTTCGTCTTCGATTGCAGTCAACGCATTTTTTAAGTCATCACCGAATTCATTAAAATGTTTGAAATTTATCGCTCGTTGCGATGAGTCGCCGAGTATCGAGAGAATTTCTGGCTCAATCCAGAAAACAGCAGTTTGTTCACGTAGCTCTGGCTGAACAATTTGCGAAATCTCACCATTCGGATCAAGTTCCATTTCATAAAGGTTGGCGGCTTGTATTTTGTCTGGTCTAACAAGTGTTTCTCGAGTGAATATTTTAAAAGATTTTTGATCTGCATAATATTCTCCGGGTTTACTAGGCTGCGAAGACATTTTTCGAAAATTTAGTCGGTGTAATCTGTCTTCTAATTTAACATTCGCAATAGAAATGCCTTTAACTAGTGGCAAGGGGCGACTGTATACAACCGATGAAGATGAAGTTATTTTCCTCGATAGAATAGACTGTATTTCCTGCTTGATAAATATGGATGCAATTAATAAAGAGAAAACACCTAGGCATGAGACTATTACAAAAACGGAAAGTAAGCTGGAGAAAGTGGATTTTCTCTTCTTCTCTGTCGATAAGTGTTGATTTTGGGTAGACGAAGTAATCACTCTTTTTCTTGGTCTTCCCTCAATTCGTCGTCCAGTTCTGGGTCTCCTTTCCATCGGTAAAATTCTATCGCTCATTAATTGTTATTAAAAGTTGCTTTAAGAGAAAAATAATCTCTTTATCATCGTTTCTACAGAAATATTATGTAGATCACTCGTATTTTAAGTCTTTTGAGGTAACGTTCAATTTTTGGGTAGTTTATACCTTACTAACATTAAGTTAAGAATAGTTAACCACAGAGCTACCAGAGCAACCAGAGGATTTTACGCTCATGAGCAACTATCGGCTGATATCTTGGGATACAGGACGATTGAGTGTCTAGTTCTATGTAACGCGCTAAGTGCGATCTTAATTATGCAGTTATATATAATTCGCATCTAATGGGAGTACCTTTTTATCTAGCGGGAGAGGTCTTAATGGTTTGGAGGGTCCTTTTAAGGTTGACGATCGTTATAATAAGGTTGATCGATGTCTCTGAAATGAAATAGATTATCATGATTTAGTTTTCAGGTGGTACGTTTAATTTTATGAGTAGTATAATTTGAAATAGTCCATTGTTTTAGTCTTTATTTAGCGATATCGTTTAAATAAAATTCAAATCAAAGTAGTTAATTATGATCGCAAGACTTCTCGGCGAAATTGTCGAAAAAGACCAAGGTACTCTCGTCTTAAATGTTAATGGGGTAGGCTATGAGGTTATGACCTCTTCTAGCGTTAGTTCACGAGTTGGAAATATTGGTAGTCAAATAGATTTAGTCATTTATACGGATGTTCGAGAAACTGCTATTGTTCTCTACGGGTTTAACAATAAAATAGAAAAACAGACTTTTTTGCTCTTGAAAAAAGTTAAGGGCATCGGTTCGAAAATTGCAATGGTGATACTTTCTGTAATGTCTCCAGAAAAGTTAATGATTGCGATAGGGCAAAGTGATACCTCTTCTCTGACTAAAGTTCCAGGCATCGGTAAAAAATCAGCTGAGAGAATTATTGTCGAATTGAGGGAACAAGTTTCAGAATTTGTAAGTGTATCGGAAACCTTCGCCGATGGTTTAGAATTAAAATCTGGCAATAGAGATGTGTTGAGAGCCGAAAGTGTTAAAGAAGATGCAATTCTCGCTTTACAGAAACTTGGATTTAATCGAGAAGTCGCTGTCAAGGCAGTAAAAAGTGCGATTTCTAACAATCCAAAATGTGCATCAGATACGGGCGAATTATTAAAACAGTCTTTGGCTTTTTTAGGATAAATATTAAAGATGGATGAGAATCATGAATTTGATGAACGAATAGTCTCTGGATCGGAAACTATTGAAGATTCTTTTCAAAACAAGTTACGACCTAAATTACTGATTGACTACATAGGTCAGGAAAAACTGAAGGATCATATCAATCTTGCGGTTCAAGCAACAAAGAGAAGGAATGAACCACTTGATCATGTATTGCTCCACGGGCCTCCAGGATTAGGTAAAACTACCTTAGCAAGTGTGGTAGCTGCAGAGTTGGGAGTTTCGTTCAAAGCAACCTCAGGTCCGGTTTTAGAGAGAGCTGGTGATTTGGCCGCAATCCTTTCGTCTTTGAATGAACACGATGTTTTATTCATCGATGAGATTCATCGTATTCCGAGGATTGTTGAAGAAGTACTCTATCCCGTAATGGAAGATTTCCAACTCGATATAATTATTGGTCAGGGTCCTGCTGCAAGGTCGGTGAAGATCGACATTAAGCCATTTACGCTGATCGCGGCAACTACAAGAACAGCTTCATTAACTGCGCCACTTAGAGATAGATTTGGAATTATCGAGCGTTTTGAATTTTATACAACTGACGAACTTACAAAAATCGTGCAAAGATCAGCAGAAATTTTGCAAGTGGGTATAGAATCAAGTGGGGCAAAAGAGATTGCTCGACGTTCTAGGGGAACGCCTCGAATTGCAAATCGCCTTTTAAAGCGTTCTCGAGATTACGCACAAGAGCGCGCAGATTCATTCATAAGTTTGGAGGTTTCGAGAGATGCTTTGAGTCTCTTAGATATTGATGAACAAGGTCTTGATAGAATGGATCGATTGATTCTAAAGACAATGATTGATGTTTATGGCGGAGGCCCCGTAGGAATAGAAAGTTTATCTGCATCGATTCAAGAAGAAAGGAGTACAATTGAAGATGTATATGAACCTTATTTGATGAACCAAGGTTTCATTCGAAGAACAGCACGAGGTCGAGAAATAACAGATGCTGGTTATCGGCTTTTTGGAATCGCCCCACCGATTAATTGACATGTCAGTATCTCGAAGAACAACTTTTGTAAGCACCCTTTTTCTAACCTCAGTTGCGGTTTTAGCGGCTTTGTTATTGCAGAGAGGATTCCCAATTTTAGAATCTGAACAGACTTTGGGCAGTAATTTATCATTTCTTGCGCTAATTAACGTTAATATCGTAGCGGTCATGATTCTTGCATTTGTAGTCGTGCGAAACGTGATCCGTCTTGTGCTTGATCGGAAAAGGAATATTCTAGGCGCAAGGCTTAGAACAAGATTGGTTTTTGCGTTTGTTTTTCTTTCAATGGTGCCGACAGTTCTACTTTTTCTTGTCGCCCAAGGTATGGTAGGCGGTGTCTTAGAAGATTGGTTTTCACCAAAAATAGAATTAGCATTAGATAGTTCGCGGAATCTGGCCAACGATTTCTATAGCTTCCTAGAGAAAAATACGATTGAATCTCACCGCGATGTTCAAGAGAATTTTAAAAATAAATTTAGCCATAAACTAGAAAATGGTGGGCGACTAGAAAAGTCGGAGGTCCAAGAATTTTTAAATAGTTTTGTTAAAACTTCAGATGCTACCGAGTATTATTTAATCACGGATAATGGTGAAGTAATTGCATCTAGCATCGGAGGAAGAGTAAATAGTCAAGAACCTACAGTTGATTTGTCATTATCGAATGCCTTTCTCTCAGTAAAGCATTCTGGGGACATCTATTTCGCTCTCGAAAATACACCTAATACCGAATACCTCAAATTATATAGTTCGCTAACTAGTTTTTCTCACCCTGCTTATAGTAATCTTTACCTTGTAACCTTACGATTTATATCACCCAACGTCTCGAAATCGGTTAAAGGACTATTAACTGCATCTGAGGAATATAGCGCTTTCAAATCGTATCAAAGACCTTTGGCTTCTAGTTATTTTCTTACTTTGGTCGTGGTCACGTTATTGATAATTTTTGCTGCTATCTCAATCGCGTTTTTTCTTTCTCGTAGTTTGGCGGTTCCAATCGGTTTGCTAGCGAAGGGTACCGAACAAATTGCTAATGGAAATCTGAATTATAGTATTCCTGAAGTTGGTGACGATGAACTTGGTGTATTGGTAAAAGGTTTCAATCAGATGACCACAGATTTGCGTATCGCAACAGCTGAGCTTGTTAATCGCAGTAGATATATCGAAACAGTGTTGTCAAGTTTGGAAGTGGGGGTACTATCGATTGATAACGATGGTTTTATTCGGACATTGAATGAAGCTGGTATTAAAATCCTAGGTATAGCCGATGGTGATATTATAATTGGCAATAAATACACAAGCGTTCTCCCTCCCGAGTTCGTAAGGTCGATTGACGAAATTAATCAAAGAAATTTAAGAGGCAAAAATCAAGTTGTATCTAAAAATATCAGCTATTCTGGGGCGGGTTCATTGCGCCACCTCTCTATTACTTTGTCCAAATTGATAGAAGAAAACACGAGGCTTGATGTGGGTTTGGTCGTGTTAGTTGACGACGTAACCGATTTAGAAAGAGCACAGAGAATGGCTGCGTGGCAAGAAGTTGCAAGGCGAATTGCCCATGAAATTAAAAACCCACTTACACCAATACAGCTTAGTGCGGAGCGGATATCGAGGATTCAACAACGATCTGAAACTAGTGGTGCTATCTCAGATAGTGACAATAAGAGAGTCGTGACCGAAGCAACCGAAGTTATTATTAATCAAGTGCAAAACCTTCGGCAATTGGTAAATGAGTTCTCAAATTTTGCGAGGATGCCTAAATCAGAACTGAAACTCGGAAAACTGAACGATGTTGTAATCGCTTCAATTGATGCGGTGAAAAATTCTAATCCAGAAATCCTTTTCAATGTCGAACTCCAAGATGACATTCCAGAGATGTTAATCGATGCCCACCAGTTTGAGAGAGTTTTGATAAATCTTTTAGATAATTCAATTTCCGCACTAAGAGACTGCAAAGAATCTCAGCCAAAACTTCAGGTTAAAACTCGGTGGGATAGCCACATAAAAATTGTAAGTTTGGAGGTTTCCGACAATGGTCCTGGCGTCTCAGATAAAGACAAACAAAGAATTTTTGATCCATATTATTCTAAAAAATCAGATGGGACTGGTCTTGGACTTGCTATTGTTAAGACTGTGGTCTCAGATCACAATGGTTTTATTCGTGCATTGAATAATCCGGAAGGGAAGGGATTGACTATTAGAATCGAGATCCCACTACTTTTGTGATTCATCCAAACATACGCATTCTTTACAGATAAAGAAAACTTAACAATCTTCTTAAAGGAAATTGGATTTTAAGGTAGATCCTTTAGACTAAGATCTATTTTTCTTTGTCGTCAGAGTGGAAAAAACGGTGTCTCTTTACAAGTGTGAAAATTGTAATGCCGATAACTATTAGTAGTACATAAATTTGTAAGTACCAATAAACGGAATATCTTTCAGCTGGGAAAAATTGTTTTAAAACATACAACAACAACATCAATAAAGCCCAAGAAGGCCCTAGGTATGGTTCGCTTTCTTCGCCTTTAATGAAATCTAAAGAATCGTCCTGTTTGTTCTCAGAAGGATCTAATTTTTCATTTGTTAATTCGTCTTTTGATTCCACGTCCATCTTCTAATTAGTGCTAAAGTAGTAAGGTTAAACTTTAAGTTCTATTAAAATGTATTTAAGCATCTTTTTACAGTTGCTTAAGTACCATTGAGATTAAAATAATTAAAGGATTGGTGCAGATTTTATCTTAAATTGCGGTGGAGGCAGATCTAGTGATCGTTATCCTCAATATTTACAAATGTTTAAGCAGGAAAATTGAGTATAGATTAAATTGTTTCTGAATAAGCTGAACGGTCTTCCACTGTTTTTATAGCTTTCAATACTCATATAGTCTCAAAATCCTCTATTTTTTCTGACAGACTCATAGGCATTTTGAACTTCCTTAAATCTTTGCGCTGCAAAATCGATGAAATCCTGAGGAAGTTCTTTGCTTATAATTTTATCAGGATGATATTTAGCGACTAGTTCACGATAAGATCGTTTTATCTTTTCAGAGGTATCTTCTGGTTTACATCCTAAAATTTGATAGTCTTTGTTTAAACCAGTAGGGGCAGAGCTCGATTGTTTTTGATTTTGAGAGCTATTGGTTTTGTTGTTTCCAGTCGTGTCTTTTTTCTTTCCGGATCCATTGATTATTGAAGTTATTTCATTCGGATCTAATCCAAGTACGCTCGCGGTTGTGTAGAGAATTTTAAATTCAATTTGATTAATGTGGCCATCCGCTTCTGCAATTTCTCTTAGAGTGTAAACGGTATTTAAAAGACTTTTCTGATCGTTTCCTAGAACTTCCACTAGCTTTGATGCTAAAGTTTGAATCGCGATGTTTTGATTATGTGCGTTAGTGAAATATTTTTTCGCAAGATTACGCTCTTTTCTTTTATATTTAAATCTGTCTTTTATTATTTCATCTATTTTTTGACTTTCTTTGGGACAAATTTTTGCGTCTGAGGAACAGATTTTTCCAGCAAGGGTAAAAAAACAAAATAGGAAATCTGCCTCTGCTTGTGCTTTTAATCTTTGCGTATGGAATTTGCGATATTTCCATATCATAAACTTTTTATAAGCCAATAGATCTAAGAAGTGGCCAAAAAAAGCACCGACTATTAGTCCAACACCAGGGTGGCTACCTAAGAGCTGTGCCAATTTTGCTGCGAGCAAGCCAATGAATATCTTAAACAGAATCATTTTTTTAGCTTTTAGTGTGATTATCTATTGGTACAGCTTGAAATTCTGGTTTTAAAATTTTGGTAAATACAACTAGTACAATTCCAAAATTGATAATCGAAAACAGCAGGATCGGGTTGCTTGAAGGATCGTTAAAAAAACGTCCAACTTGATAGGTTAAAGTTAAAAGCAGAACAATATTTCCAAGAGCGTAACCAAAAATTCTATTTTTTTTCGCTATTCCAAAAGATGAGATCAAGCAAAGTATAGAAAATGTTGCAGTAAGTATGGAGTACGATGAGTTGATGGAATTTAGTATGCCAGTGTCCGCAAGCAATATAGGTATCGACGCCCACAAAGATAGAAAAACAAAGAAGAGGCAATAAATATTAAGAATTAGCGATCGCCTTAGGGAGTCTATTTGCTTTTTAAAATCCATTCCACTTCACCAACAAGCCCTATTGTTTGAAATAATTAACTAAATGTTGCGTACCTTCAATTCAAATTTTGACATCCACGGTATTAATTTGAATTTAAACCCATTTTTAAGGATCACTTAAAAACTAAAATATCGCCTGGGAAACTAAACGACGACTATTAAGCCAAAGTCTCGGATTCTTGCACGAAAATATTGCCTGTTTCCGAGATCATAATTACCTTACTAGTAACTTGGAATGGATTTGTAGCTAGTTCTTATAACTACTTAGACAGCCCAATTTAAATTTTAATGCCTTACGCCGCATTCATGTTCCTATGATATAGTCCCGTTCTAGTGATTATTGCTTCAGATTGAGCAGATAAAGTACTTGTTAGCCAGCTAGAATTAGAGTAGTTTTAATTACTTAACTCAAATTTTTACTCGTTAAAAAGTATTGCTTTTCACTATTTGGTTGCTCGATCTAGATGAATCGGTGAATCGAGTAGGTCCTTTTTGTCTTGCTGTACTATATGAGATGAGTGTTTTTTAAGGCTACTCTATTAGGAGTAGCATGAAATTTGGAAAATTTGTGCTGTGATTCAGAGTTTTAACTTTAATTTCTATTGGTCGTACCTTGGTTAGCGAAAT
>CAYYIQ010000004.1:0-13937 GCA_964472005.1 uncultured Bdellovibrionales bacterium
TTGAAACAGTTCTCAGGCTTTTAAGTAGCGAACCAGTTATTATCTCTATGTTAGTCGTTATTGGAGTACTATTCGGTGTCTTTGACTATCGCACCACGGGCGACCTGCTAAAATTTAAACTTAACATTGTAAACACACTATTTGCTGGAAGTTTAATACTAATATCAGGATTCTTGAGTCTAATGCCAATTTCCAAATTTACATTTGGTTCAAAAATCAATGAAGGAGGAAGTATTAGGCTAAACCTCTCTTATTTCTATTTTGAAATAATGACATATTCGTCAATAACTACTTTTTTAGTTTCTGTAGTGGCTCTCGCATTTTCAGTATTAACAAACTCATTAGGTGGAGGTCGAACTAGTTTCTATTTTTTAATGTTAGCTGGTGGCATTGGTAGTTTGCTTTCGCTTAAGTTTAGGAAAAAGAGCTCAGGAAGTTTTTTGATTCTTGAGAACGAATTCAATGGCGTAGATACATTCGAATTCAATTCGTCAGATCAGTTGCTGTTCGATCATAAAAAAGGAGATTTGGTCATTTCAATTTTTAGTGATTCGAGAGATGTGGAGAAGAACCAATTTTTGACAGACTTGTTAAAATCTCTAGTGGAGATGGAAAGTTTATTTATTGCTGTAAAGAGAGTTGTTTTACAGTCCCATCGAAGCAACGGATCTGCTGATACCATTGAATACCAATGGGAAGGAGAAAATTATAGAATTAAACTCGGTTTTCAAAATGAAAATAGAGTTTTGTTAGCTAAAAACTATTTTCTTGAAGTGTTATCAAAAAAATTAGCTACATCTATAAAAACAAGTGATGTTATAAAGAAACTAAATGAGGAATATTATCGAAATAGCAGCCTCTCCTTTATCAGTGGGTTTGACTATTCAAATTTTGAATTTATTACAAAATGTATTTCAGGAATGCATACGAGGGGGCTCGTTGTTAATAATCTTATTTCGATGGTTGAATTTGCAATGTCTCATTTGGAAGAGCTTGATGAAAGCGCAGCAATTTCGGACTACTTAAATTCAAATAGTTCTGTTTTTAGTGGGCTTGATGGTATCTGTCGGGTGATCTATTTGGATAACTTTAATGATTCTTCGCGTATACCTTCAGTCGTCGCTAGTTTGAAGTCAAGAAATGTTTCACCGATTATTCTCGTTGTAAACGAGGATGATGAAGAAACTAATCTAACTCAAATAGGAAGTTTGTATCAAATAGAGAAAGATTTGCTACCATCCAATATCGATTTTTTCCCTCTACCTCCTAATTAGTTTTCAAGGGAGTTCTCACTTAATCGTCACGTCAATGTTGTTATTGTAGAATACAAACGCGTATTAACAGCTAGAATTCGTTTGTCTACTCGCAAAATTAATGCGGTTTTATTTCGAATATAGAATAAATGCTGTCTGAAAAAATTAAATTTAAATAATCCAAATTTGATAGCTCACTGTATACTTTGTCAGTTTTTGCGACTAGTACGACTGTATGTGGATAGGTGTTTAATATTTTTTCCCAGCCCTCGTACTTATTGTAAAATTTATCTGATTCCTGCATTCGCGTCTCGGGGTAAGCCACTTCGTACCTGCTATCAATAAATACTTTTGAGTTAGGATAGAGGTTCCATAAAACATAAGACCCTGTATTGAAAGATGTTAAGATGTTCCCTCGAAAGTTGGTGTCTTTTAGAAATTTAGTTGCTCCAACGGGATAAATAAGTGGGTAATGCTCTATCTTTTCTGAAGGTACTTTAGCCGTGAATGGTTTTTGACCAAATGCTAAAACAGTTAATAAAATAGAGACTCCAAATACGAGCGGAACCGCAAGTTTGTTTTGATTGAGTTTATCCCAAATTCTATTTAGAAGTGAGCCAAACTCAACTTCTTTTAGATAGTAGGGGAAAAAGGCAGCGATGGTTAATGCAAAAAACGGAAGAAATCTAGCTGATTTTATGCTCATAATCATCATGAGTAGTATGCAGGCAAATCCTCTATTTTTCTTCCAATCGATTTTTTTCCAATATGCCAAGAAAAAGACAATAAAAAATATGAATATAAATAATTTGTAATCTTCTGACGTCTTCCAAATAGGATGCCATTCTGAAATTAGAGGTCTTTCCATGAACAGAGAATTTTTGAGATATATGTAAAACGATAAACCCCATGGATTTATCGAGATGAGGGCAGTCATGATTAAGGCTGACAGGATTAATATGTATGGAATCTTTTTTCTCGCCAGTTCTTCGATTGAATAGGCCCCGATTAATATTATACTTAAAATTGCGCCACCATGAATGTTAATCCATAGAGGAAAAGTGAGTGCCAGTATCAGTATAAATTTAGACGAACTCTCTGCGTATCTTAGGAGGCCATAAAGTGTTAGTCCGATTAAAATGAAGGTAAACATCTGTGCTCGGAAGGCGCCAAACCCCCAATCGGAGAGAAGGAGGATAAGGAGCAGGATCGTAAAAATATGTGCTGGGGAGGAAGTCGTTTTCTTTATTAGAATGAAGCAGATCGCTGCAAAGTTGAGCATTAAAAAGTATTTGATTAAAACGAAACTAGACAGCCCAATTGAATTATAGAATTGTAATGCTATTAAGCCGTTTAACCATTCGTGGTGCACCGTCGGATCTAAAGTGGGGGTATACGAAAAAACATCGTTTAAAATTGTAAAGTTACTCTCTAAGAGAACTTTGGCCGTTGCCATTTCGTGCCAGATGTCAAGGTCGACGACGCTAGTTGAGGTTCGATAAAACAACAGTGAAAGCAAAAGTAGGAACGGTAAATACGAAATGTGTTTATAACATTTTATTGTATTCAAGAGTCTCGACATTAATCTCGTCCTTATTCAATATTGTAAGTGTCTTGATCGTATACTTGGGGCTTTAACCTCGAACTAATAATTAGATGTCTATTACGCTTTAAAAGTTACTTCTATGTGATTTTCAGAGTCGGATAAATCTTGCCAAGGAATAACTTTTTTAAAGTTTCTATCATTAAGTAATATAGAGTTAATTTCTCCTCTTGAGGCACTGATTGCAAATTCTTTACCTCTGATGTTCCCTTTGATTGAGAATTCGCCCCAGTCGGACGGAACCTTTGGATCAATTTCCAATCCTTCGGCGGTTGCTCTGAAGCCTAAAATGTAACGGATTGCAACTTGATACATCCATCCACTTGATCCTGTGTACCATGACCAACCTCCACGACCAGCGTGTTGATCATGTGAATAAACATCTCCACAAGTTACATACGGTTCATTTTTATAGGTTTCAATTTTATCTTGTGTTCCTGAATGTGTCATTGGATTCATCGCATTGAATAATTCAAATGCTCTATCCTGTTGATTATCAAGTGCCAATGCTGCGATTAACCAGGTTGATCCATGAGTATATTGACCACCGTTTTCGCGAATTCCTGGTGGATAGCTTTGGATATAGCCAGCAGATGGTTCTTGATTTTGTAACGGCGGCCAAAGTAATCTTACTAATTGATTATTTTTATCAAAAAGCTCAGTGTACGCACTATTCAAAGCGGTCTCACGTTTTTCTTTGTTACCAAGGTTTGTGATTACTGCCCATGATTGCGCCAATGAATCAATTTTGCATTCAGGCCGATCTTTTGATCCAAGGGGAGTGCCGTCATCGAAATATGCTCGCCGATACCATTCACCATCCCACGCATTGTTTTCAATTGATTTTACGAGAGCTTCTGAGTGATTGGAATATCGTTCGGCTCTTTCGTTGTCTTGTCGTGATCGAGCAAGTTTAGAAAATCTATTTAGAATTCCACCTAAGAACCATCCTAGCCAAACACTCTCCCCTTTCCCTTCTTTCCCCACCATATTCATTCCATCATTCCAATCGCCGGCCCCAATAAAAGGCAAACCATGCGCCCCTATGCCCAGAGAACGATCTAGGGCTCGGCAACAGTGATCATAAAGGGTTGAATGTTGATCGCTGATCTCTGGAGTAAAATATAGATCGTGTTGATCTGGCTCCAAATGAGGGCCCTTGAGGAATCCAATGTCTTTCTCTAAAATTGAAAGATCATCGTTCGATTCAAGATATTCGAGCACAGAGAACGGGAGCCAAAGTAAATTGTCAGAAATTTTACTTCGAATACCTCGACCAGATGGTGGATGCCACCAATGTTGAACATCTCCTTCTTCAAATTGTCTTGAGGCATGTAATAGTATTTGATTTTTTGTAATTTCTGGATCAGTCGTCAGAAACGCTAACGAATCTTGTAATTGATCTCGAAATCCTAAGGCACCACTACTCTGGAAAAATCCTGTTCGTGCAAACATACGACAAGAAAGAGTTTGATATAGTAACCATCCGTTTACAAGTTTATCAAAGTCTTTCGACGGAGTTGTCACCTCAAATGGTACTACCTGTTTACGCCAGTTGTCCTTGGTTTGAGTCAGCTCATTTTTGATATAACTAAGTGAGCCAAATTTTTTAACATTTGTCGTAGCTTCTTCTAGAGATGGGTTTTCATGTAGATAGAATCCAATCTCGTCTTTTTCTCCTGGCGTTAAAGTGATTTCGTATTTTAGAATAGCGGCGGAATCAAAGCCAGAGCCAGTTTTTCTAGATAAGGTAGAGCCAGATGTTCTTGTTGGTCTTTTGACGGGACCTTCAGGAGAAAGATGTTCAAAAAATGATGGTTTTGACATCGACCCAAAAGGACCTACGAAAGATGTTTTGTCTGTTGTGTAATCTTGTAATGAAAGATTTGATCCGATTACGCAATATTGATTACCAAATTCTTGCCCCCACGGGTTCTGTGCATACAGATAGCCTGCTTCTTGATTTACTCCCGTTGTAAGTGTTCTAAAAGAGTCAGGTTTTGATACTCCCAATATCCATTCAAGATAAAAAACTATTTCAAAAGTCTTAGTCTCTTTGCTGTCGTTGTTTAATTCTAGCAACCAATATTTTACGGGTTCGCTATCCCCGACAAAAACTTTAAGATTCGATGTGATATTTTTGTATTCACGTTCAAATGCAGAGTAACCAAAACCATGTTTAACTTTAACATTAGTCTTACTACCAATTGGTTTAAGGGTAGGGGACCAATATTCGGAAGTCTGACAATCTCTAATGTAAATGGCTTCGTATATCGGATCGAGTACTGGGTCATTTGACCATGGAGTTATTCGATTTTCCCTACTATTTCCAAACCACGTATAACCAGTTCCAGATTCTGTTATTAAAAATCCGCATTCTTTATTGGCAACCACGTTAGACCATGGTTGAGGAGGTAGATGGTATCTTCCAATTTCAAGTTCGAATTCGTTTGTATTTTCATCAAAAGTTCCAATCGGATAGTTTTGAATCTCTTTCCCAGTATTATTAAAGCGTTCAGGTTGAAAAATCTCAGAAATTAAGTTCTCTGGTGCGCTCTTAATATAGCCTCTCGCTATGTCGAAGTTCAACTGTGACCCCAGATTGCCGCGATCTCCTCTGAAAATAACCCTAGCTGAATGTTCGAGAAGATTTGTCTCTTCTTCGGAGACATGTAGTGAATTTCTGATAAATACACCGCCTCTCTGATTTAGAAGGTGCGCGGACAGGCTCGCTCTAAGGAAGCCTTCAAGTTCATCTTGAAGTTCTTGAAGGTACCCGCCAGATTTCTCATTTAACACAACTAGATCAAATACTATTCCGCGATTTCTAAGGTACTCGTGCGCCAGAACCAGCTCATTGAATATATTCAATTGCTCGCTTTCGTTTAAGTGAAGTAATACTATTGGCTCGTCACCAGATATTCCTAATCTCCATAACGCATTTTGTGGAGGAAGTTTCTTTACTTCTTTATTATTACTTCGCAACTGAGGGATGTTGTAGACAATTGCATTTGCTAGTCTTTGAAAATCTTGAGACGAACCTTTTGTGAAGTATTGGTTTTTAAGCTCAACTGACGCATAACTCCAGGAAAGTTCAAAGGTCCTCTTTAAGTTATAAATCTCTCGATATTTCTTCGCGAGCAAGTTCGATTCTTCGTTTGAGTTTGCGACACCTGTAATAAAATAAACCGTCGTAGACTCAGAGGGGTCTAATTCAATCATGTGTCGAATGCTTGCGCATGGATCAAGCACGTAGCCTGCACTTGAATCTAGATACTTCGCCTGCGCCATACTTTCAGGATTCTTTAAACTTCTCCCTCGGCCGATGAATTTCGCACGATCTGTACAGTACTGTGGTCTATGCCAAACAACTTCACTTGTAACTAAATGAAATAATGTTGGGGTTTCATCACCTTTTGTTCTCGGTTTTCTATTGAATATCAGATATCCAAGTTCTTCTTCCCAAACTGAATTGACAAAAAGTTTAGCAAAAGCAGGGTGAGCTAGATCTCCTCGATAATCAAATAAACAGACTTCAAAGAAACTTGTGGCAGAAATTTTTCTTGGTTTCGATGAATGGTTTGTTAAAGTGAGTTTTCTGATCTCAAGATTGTCTTCGGGCGAAACTACGGTTTCTAACTGAGACGAGATATCTCGTGATCGAATATGATGTTCGGTCTTATGAGGTGAAAATATTACTTCAAATTTCTCTGGCTTTATTCGAGTGGGTTGATAGGTTGAAGACCAAAATTCTCCACTTTCTTCGTCACGTAAGTATATGTACTGTCCATAAGCATTATGAATAGCATCATCTCTAAATCTATTTATGTGCAATTTTGACTTGAAGGAACTAACTCCACTACCACAGTGATCAATAAGCACTGAATATTCACTGTTAGAAAGAAGGTGTGTTCGGGGGAAAGTCGTTTCGTGATTTGTAAAGTGCTCTCCTTGGCTTTCTTTATTCTGATCGTTGTTGTCGTCGATTACTAATTGTTCCGCCTGATGTGGTTGCAAAAGCGGAATTCTAGATGGAAATCGCTCTTGAAGTAGCAATTCGCAAGATTTTACACGTTGGTCACTGTGGAATCGGTTGATGATCGAAGAGTTATTTAAAATGTTGTTTATCGCAACAAGTGACATCCCTTGGTGATGCGCGAAGAAAGATTTGATTACGTGATTTTTTTCGTTTCCAACTAGTCGCTCTTCTGTGTAGTCGATTGCTTCGTAAAAACCAAATTGACCTCTCGCTCCAACCTGCTCAAGTCTTTTCAAGTTCGTGATACTTGATTCTGGTTGAATTTGTAATGAGAGGGCGGTCGAGTAAGGAGAAATTACCAAATCGTCAACAAGTCCACGCTTTAGTCCTAGGCCTGGAACACCGAAAGCTCGATACTGGTAGGTATTTTCAAAATCGACTGTACCATATGCTGATTCAGAAATGCCCCAGGGAACATTTCTTCTTCCTGCATAGTCCTGTTGAGTCTTGATTACAGAAAGATAAGTCTTAGATAATAATGTCGATTGATAGTCTTTCATCACGATTGTCGGCATCAGATATTCAAACATAGTGCCGCTCCAAGATATCAATGCCTTTCCGCCGGAGGAGTCCGTTAAGGCTCTACCTAAAACAAACCAATGAGTTTGGGGCAGATCGCCTTTAGCAACCGCAACGAAGCTCGCCAGACGCGCTTCCGAAGCTAGGAGATCGTATGAGGCGTTATCTAGTGTCGCTGAATCAACGTTATATCCAATTGAGAGTAATTTTTTGCTTTTATCAAAAAGAAATTTAAATTGAGTTTCCTCTATTAGGCTGTCCAATTCGTCGATGCATTTAGAAACCATTCGAGAGAACTCGCCTAGCTGAATTTCGGCTTCCTCTAGAGAGTTATAAAGCTCATTAATTTTGGTTTTCTGATCTGCAGTTAAAGAATCAAAAGGGATTTTCTCTTTTGATAACAATAAGCGACGGACCATCTTGGCATTCAAAGAAGGTGTGAACTTTCGGTCGTCGAGAATTTTGTTAAACTTTTCGAGTTTCCTCGGTAGTATCCCTAGAGAACTTAGTGACTCTAAAATTTCAATGTTCTGTAACCAACCGATGAAAGGTGTCAAGTGCTTGAAATCTTCGGTAATTGCCGACTCGCCCGACTGATCAAGAATCTTATTGAACTCTAGGGTGAAAAACTTCCATTGGTCATTATTCTTAATCGTAGTTCTATTTGAAAGTCCATTCTCTAGAAAATCAAAGCTTTTTTTAGTGATGAAGGGCGAGTGGGGCAGCAGTCTTATTCCTTCTCGCAGTGCCATAAGGTGCCCAACAAAATTTCCACTATCGACTGAAGATACGTAACGTGGCTCTAATGGTCTTAGGTCTGTAATTGAATACCAGTTTAGAAGATGACCATTGTGTTTCTCGAGTTTCTTGACGGAGTCTATTATCTTAGAAACGGTTTCTAGGGCCAACGTTGATGGTAAAAATCCAAGATCGTATGCCGAGAGAACTGAAAGCAAAGACAAGCTTATGTTGGTGGGTGACGTCCTTTCCGCAACAACCGACTCAGGGATTTGTTGGAGATTGTCAGGTATTAAGAAATTATATTTTTCATTCAAGTATGTTCTGAAATATTTCCATGTATCAAAGGCAATGCCGTGAAGGTATTTAGATTCTTCAAGGTTTAGATCATATTCTTCAGTAGGTTTGCTGTTACTTATCTTCCACGTGATATATGGACTTGAACACCATAACAAAAGCAACAAGCAGCTAGATATTTCAATCTCTCGGTTGAATATATATGAAATTATGAAAGTTGCCGCGATCGTAAATAGAATTGATGGCCCCATTAACTTTAAAAATGAACGTAGCGAGTTTGAAAGTGCTTGTTCAGTTGAAAGTGCGGTTTGCCATTCTAAAAGATTCTTTTTCGAAACATAAACTCTGAACAAGGTCCTGAAAATCGCATCTGCGCTGGTTGCTGCTGAATGGGGGATTGTCAGTATTTCTATAATTACAGCCCTAGCTGTTCGTACTGCTTCGTGGAGCTGGTAATTAAAATACGTTCCTAGCGAGTATCCAAAAGGGATAGAAAAAATACTTTGGTAGATTAAAGAGTAGCATTTAAAACCCAGAAACGTTATTGCAAGGTAACACCAGTTTAACGTGCCGATGTCGGTTGCGATAAAAAAGAAGTATAAAGCTAATAAATAGATTGGTACAAGGCTTCTTCTTAGATTATCGATCAATTTCCATTTTACTAAGTTGGTCAGAGTTTTCTGATTCTTGGAGGCGCCACCGAATATCCAAGGTAATAATTGCCAGTCACCTCTTATCCAACGATGGTGGCGCTTTGTGTTTGAATGGTATCTTTGTGGAAAGTCGTCAAAAACTTCTATGTCGGACGCAAGTCCACATCTAGTGAAGCCACTTTCAAGTAAATCATGACTTAAAACACTGTTCTCTGGGATTTGATCATCTAGCGCCTTTTCAAAGGTATCAACTTCATAAATACCCTTCCCAATGTAAGAGGCATTCTTAAAGAGATCTTGATATACGTCTGAAATCGCCATTGTGTATGGATCGAGTCCACTCTGGCCAGAAAAAGTTTGTGCAAAAACAGATGATGTCGCGCTTTCAAGTGTAATTCCAACGCGCGGCTGTATAATTCCATATCCACGTTCGACAGTGTTACCTGAGTCGTCAAATATTGGCTTATTGAGAGGGTGGGCAGCACAACCAATTAATTTTTTGGCTGTTCCTGGAGGAAGTCGAGTGTCGTTGTCTAATGTAATGACATATTTAACTTTGCTCAACCAATCAAGGTCTGCTTCAATTGTTGAAAAACTTGTATTTTGATCGCCTCTAATTAGTTTATTAAATTCTGAGATCTTACCGCGTTTTCTTTCCCAGCCAATATAACTATCTTGAGATGTGTTGAATTGTCTTTTTCTAAATAAGATAAAAAACTTACCGTCCTCAGAAGAATATTTGTCATTTAGGGAACTGATCATGTCGCAGCCTAAAGTGATTAGACCTCTGTCACCGGATTGATGCTCACTTTCGGCGTCTGCTAGGTCAGCTAAAATACCAAAACGAATATTTTTATCTAAGTTTCCAATTGCTCTAATTTCAAGATCTTCGACTGTGCTTTTAAGGTGATCCCTAGAAATTATTATTGATTGGATAACTACGACAGTCCGATTTTCGTCAGAGACATGGTCTTCGATTTCAAGTTTCGGTAGTGGCTTTGGTTTTACGACTTGTCCCGATATCCATTGAATGAATTCACTTGCGAGTTGGCTTGCTGGGAGTAGTATCAACAAGAAAGCAATTACGCAGATAGTAGTTGAATAGTTTAGATTCAGGCCTAAAGCTGCGATAGATAGCAATGAAAAAGAAGCGGTCAAAGTTCCAAACGCGAGAAGATAGTAGAACGTGATATTCTTTTTAATCGCTCGCTTGATGCTTATAGGCAAGGAAGTTTTTGAATGTAATAAATCTTCAAATTCTGGAAGTCCATCATCAATAAGGTAGTATCCGACTTGAGCTTTTAAATTGTAAGCGGGGTTAGTGCTGTCGAAATTTGATTGACAAACTTCTAGAATTTTTTTTGCGACCTCTTCTTCTTTTAGATTTACTCTTTGTGAAAGTTTTTCCAATCGATGGCGAATATGGTCTCTTGTATAGAAATCTGAGAGTGGAAATATTTTGCTTGGATCTTGCATCAAGATGCTATTTACAACGCTAGTATCCTCGACCCAGTCTCTCCAGTTCATCCGACCAATACTCTTAAGGGAGACTACGCTATTGCCGACGGAGATTTGATCCGCTGCTTGGTTCTGCTGTTGAATTCTCTCAATTTCTGAAAGGTCAATTTTTAGGATTTTGAGCTGCTCTTCCATCCACTGTATCCCAAGGGAAGATTTACTTCCGATAGATCTCAGTTTTCGCGCAAGAAATGGAGCGGATCGTTTTAAGAGTTTTTGATTGTTCGATAGGTTTTCAAGTAGATTGTTTAAAATCTGAATTGCACTAGTATCTTCTGAGGGCACTATTTTTTCAAATAGGTTCTGAACTTCTTCTCTTTGAGTAGAGCTTTTCAAAAGAGTCTCGGACAGTCTTCTAATATTTTCAACTATAGCCAATCTCAACATGATTGGGATAGCCCATAATTCTGAAAGTTTTAATGAAGAAACTTCTTGAAAGGAGTTAATATATCCTGTTAGCGTATCAAGCTGAACGACCGAATCAGTATGTTCAAGATAGTCACATGCTATTCGATAGACCCTTGGATATCCGCGCCACTCACCTTTAGAAATTTTAGGTAATGCTTTGTAGTAACCTGCTGGCAGGTCTCGACGAATTTCTTTAACTTGTTCATCAATTACGTGGTAGTTGTCTAATAGCCAGTCTGCGCCAGCAGCGAGAAAGCCACCATGTTGAGCAATGTCCGATAGCGAGAAGTAGACGGAATTAAGAACCTGATAATTATCCTTGAACCTACTTTTTAATTTTTTACCTTTTACATTGTAAAGGTAAGTAGTTACATTTTCACTCGCAAGATCATGAGCTCGTAAGGCTAGAAGTTCCTTAGAAAGCATTTGTCTTTTAAAAGGCCTTTGAGTAGTTTTTTCTGCGCCTTTGAGTCTGTCAAAAATTTTTTTGCCGTCTATCATTATTTTCGAAGTATTTTATTGTGTATGTTAATACTGAAGTAGGAAGTCCAATGATTTAGAATCAGAAATACTAGTTGTACTCTTTCTTAGTTCATTGAATATCTTTATCATTTTTGGGTTCTTATTTAAAGTTGTTAGTTCCTTATAGTGACCTGTTTGAACGAAGTTTAGTACGATCTCTCGAGTGAGTTTTTCCAGGTGAATATTTTCAGAACCTTCCTGTGCTGTTAATTGAGTCAGTAGGTGAATTACGTAAAATGGCTTGTCATTTAATAGCACAAGGGGAAGAACCACCTTCTCGCAGGACTCGGAATCATTCTTGTAAACACAAAATAAATAGTTAAGGAATAGGCCATAGGTCGAATTGCTTTCGTTTAGCCCAGTTTGTTTTAAATTTGCAATCTCTAGATCTGTAATGTCGATATCAAAGATATCTATCGTTTGTTCTAGGTTTGAAAAGAACCTATGGCGAATATTGTTGAGATAGTCGGCATTTTGGTTTAGCGAATATAAAAGTAGTGCTGACATAAGTCCTACTTTTGGGTTCGCACTGTTGATTTGATTTTTTAACTCACTTTCGACTTCTTTAATATAGGTATTGTTTTTTGTGAGCCAGCGTAAGGTGGATAAACTATTGTCTGTATGAGTCGAGAGGACTCCAACTTTTAGTACTGGGACTATTAGGTTAGTTTTTTCGTCGTTAGAGAGTAAGTCTAACGACTTACTTGTGACAAAACTGCTTGATTTTGAATTAATGAGATTCGAAATTTGGTTGCTTAAATCAAGGTTTATTTGTTCTGAAAATGGTTTTAGATTGCTTAAATTTTTAATAGCCCTTGCTCTGATCTCTCTTGGTTCAGTTAAACAGGTGATTTGAGAATTCGCAATTTCGTCCATTTGCTCGTTGGTGAACTTGTTTTTAGATTCGAGGTTTTCAGTAGGCATATCTACGGACAAGTCATGTTTTAAGAATGTATAGAGACTAGTTCTCTCTCTACAGTCAATCAAATTCAAAGACTTAATGAAATATTCGCGCGCAGTTTTTTTGTCTTTCTTTTTTAAATCGATTTTGTCTTCTAATGCCAAACGACTAAGATAGAATATGCCAGGGGCAGATAATTTACCGATTTCAGTCATTTCTTTTGTGGGCCAAAGTGTTTTAAGCGATCTGCTACTTTGAGTCTTTAGAGCTAGGTATGCTGACCTTCTGTTCTCAATACTTTGGTGATCTAATAATTTCCGAAGGTTCAGTATCGTTTGTTTTCGAAAATTGACCTTACTTTCGTTGTCTTTAGGAATGCTTGCTAAAGCTTTTTTTAAGATTGATGGACTTTTTTTAGTGAGTAACTTTGAAAGATGTATTTCTGATGTTTTAAAGTTAGATTGTAGGTAATCAATCGCCGGATTAGTGGTATTCTTATTAAAAACTTGTTGAAGTGCATTCGGCTCTAGGTTCAAATTTAGCCCTTCAATAGCGAGTGCCGTCATTTTGTTTTTTAAAGCTACATTAGAGATCTTGGATGCAGAATTAAGGATCAACGAGACGAAACTAGTATATTCTTTTGCGGAATATTTTGATTTGATTGACTTTAGGTTGTCCAAAAGTTGTTTCAGGTATTTTTCTTTAATACTACCGGACATATTCAGGGCCGTTGTATTGAGGTAAATTTCGTTAAGGCTATGTTTTTTTATGTTAGGGATGAATGTCTTTTGTAGCTCGCCGCAATTCATTATTCGAATAAGATAAAGAGCTGAGTCGAAAGAAAATTCTTCAATAGAAAAATTGATTTTGTCGGCTTCTAATTTTTCGGTACAAAATTTTGAGGTTTTTGGAATATCGATTGGAAATATAATAGAGAGTAAGTCTTTCTGAAGGTGCTCACTTCCAATCTTACCTGCTTCGATAAGTTGTTCTAAAATTGTTTCTGGAAATGGATTGTTTATATAGTGCGCTGCGAATATAGCTGGATTCGTAGCAGCATAACGAATAAATTTGACACTCTCTGTTCTGACTAGCTCATTCGTGTAATTTAAAAGTACAGGTATGATTTCGATTAAATTTGGATTCGCCTTCAAAAAGTACTTTAACTTTGAGATTAGTTGAGCTTTCGCTCCATCGTCGATATTTTTTAAAAATTCTGTAATCTTCTGAATCGAGTTGTTTTTATTGTAATGATTAAGCATGAAGCTATCGAAGATGTTTTCCCGCAAAACGGAGTCCTGCTCGTTAAGAAGATCTTGTTTTTCGATATTCGTTTGGTTTTGACCTTGAAGTATTAACAATAATGGAAGTGCCAATTTGTTTCTTGCCACCTCTTTAGAGTTCAAAAGATCGTCTGTAATCTCATTAATCAAGAAAGTCGGGAATCCTTGCCGTTGAATTAATTTGATTATCTCGATGTATTCTA
>CAYYIQ010000004.1:13947-34140 GCA_964472005.1 uncultured Bdellovibrionales bacterium
TCTACAATTGCCTTGTTTCGAAGTTCGGGACCGTTTTTACGGTCAATCGCTAGTTCGATTAGTGGTACTATTGTTGAAGCAGAGTAGGGTGAAAGGCTTGGGATTAATTCTACAGCACATAACTTCGCCTTTTTATCTCTCTCTGGGTCGAGAAATACCGCCATGTCTAAGTTCGAACCCTGCTGGTGTGGTGTGATTAAACTCGGGTTTGATCTAAACAAATGGTTGCTGGGTTCTAGCTTGATGATTCTTTTTAAATATTTTGCAAGTCTATCTCGATCTGTCGGCGATATCTGAAGATCATTTTCTGCAAGGACAGATTTCGCTTTCCGGCAATCATTAAAAAGGTATTCCGATGTGATGATGTTATTTATTGGCGAAGTTTGAGAAAATGCATGCGTCGTCAGACCTTGGCAAATCGCGATGCTAAGTATAAACTTTCCAAGATGTTTGTTTATAAAATTTTTCATATCTCGCTAATTTCGTAAGAAGCTTTTTCCTTTAAAGTTAAAATTCGATCGTGGTAACTTGAAATGCCTTCTCGATATCCTACGCTAATCCATGCTTGAGAATTTTTTTCGACTATATCGTAAAGCATCTTTTCAGTGGGTAGATCTACCGCAGTTGTTGATTCATCGAGGAATACAAATTTTGGCTTCCGCAGTAGGTACCTTGCGAATCCCATTTGTTGTTGCTCTCCCGATGATAGGAGATTTGTCCAGTCGTGAACTTTGTCGAAGCCTTTAAGTCTTTTTAGAAGTCCGTGTAGATTCACTTCGTCCAAAATGGCTTCTAGCTCGTTGTCAGAATACCCAGAATGTTTTGATGCGTATAATAGTTGGTTTCTTAGTGATCCCAAAATGAGGTAAGGTTTCTGAGGAATAAATAAGCAGTCATCTGGCTGTGGTCTGGTTAGTTTTCCTTCTCCAAAAACCCAGAGGCCTGAAAGTACTCTTAGGATTGATGTTTTACCTTTACCGCTCGGACCCGTAATTAATAATCCGCCGTTCTCATGTTTAAGATTTAAATTGCTCACAATTATTTGAGCCGACGTCGGAGTTTGAATATTTACATTTTCAAATTCGATTCTTTCTTCGTACGACACTGTTGCAATCCTAGGGAAGTAGCAAGAAGATTCTTCAGCTGTTTGCTCTAATGTTTCTGTAAAACTACCTAGCCTTGTTGTTACTGCCGCAATAGTACTAATGACACCAAAGTTTTGGATGAGAACGGAAAGAGCTTCAGCCACCCTTACAAAAGCCTCGGCGCTGAGAGTAACGGTACCAAAGTCTTTAATATCTCCTCTTAAGAACGCGGGAGCCACAATAATAAGTGGTATCAAAGGTTTTAGGTAGTTGTAGAAATTAACGAAAGGTCCTAGCTGGAAGTTTACGTTAATTATTTTACGTTGGTTTGCGAGGGCGTCTCGTAGCTTCTGTCTAGTTCTTGTATATTCTTTCTTTGCAGCTTTATAGAAAGCGATAGATTCGGCATTATCCCTTATGTTAACTAGCTTATATCGGTAATCACCTTCTTTTTTAAGTTGGATGAAATTTAAAGCAATTAATCTTTTACCAATCAAAAATGTAAGTAGAGATCCAATCAGGGAATAACTTATTGCGCCAACAATCAGGTGCCAAGTAATTGACCAGAGGATTCCTGTGTACATGACAAGTGTCAACGCGGAGTTAATGAAAACTACAAACAAAGTTATGATACTGGTTGTTAGTGTTCGTATGTCTTCTTCAATTCTTTGATCAGGGTTATCGATGCCTTGATACCAATTGATTTTGTAGAAACTTTGTTGATTGAAATATTTTTTAAGGATGTCTCGACTTAACCATTTCCTCCAGAGAAGACCTAATCTCTCTTCGACAAAGCGTGATAGAGATGCAAATGGAGTCGCGAGAATGAATCCACCGATAAGGTAGGTGAGTAGTTCAAAAA
Organism: uncultured Bdellovibrionales bacterium; assembly: GCA_964472005.1. GTDB lineage: Bacteria > Bdellovibrionota_C > UBA2361 > SZUA-149 > DAOLCO01 > CAYYIQ01. Next base: position 15,895 of record CAYYIQ010000004.1, read on the forward strand.
ATTTAGTTTGATTTTGTGTTTGGAGCGCAGTGATTAGATTACTATTGATAAAACTTAAACCGACGGTAATACCAGTTGTAAACAAAGCTAAAAAAACTAGGAGAGCCAGAAAGCCAATGGCCTGCCATTTTGTTTCGGATACAAAAATACCTCGTATGAGTGTCCAGAGTCTTTTAAACAATGGCGTCGAATTATTTTTACTCATTTGGCATCATTCTATTTAATTGCTGAAATACTATTAATTTATCTTATAAGATGCTTAAAATATTAATTCTTTTCTGCGAGGAAGTCACATTTTGTTAGTATTATATGTTTTTAACAGGACTGAGAGATTTTATAGCGCAATACTTAATGACCGATGAGGCCGACCGCTTGAATATTTGCGCACTGTTTTAGTAGTGATATGGCTCAGAGTGGTTTGTTCTTACCACAATTCTTAGACTAGTTAGATCTCATCTTACGACCGCTAGTTCACATTACTAATTATAAAACTTGATAATAATTATATCTACTTACCATCTTAATGAAAATTAAGTATCTACTTATTTGGAATACCAACTAAAAGTAGCACCTAGTTTGCAGTAGGAAGCATTTTTTAATTGGACGGAGAAATTGTGATGTATTATGGGTAGAAACAATTATAGCAATCTTACATTAAATCCATGGCAAAAAAGAAGATAAAGAAGTCAAATAGGCGAAAAAAGATAAAATCGTTTTCGCCGTTAATCAGCGGGGCTTGGGCTTCGGTTTCGGGTGATAGGCTTCGATTAAGTCTATTTATCGTCTTTTTTATTGTCGCATACGTCTTTGACCTATTAGTACCCTGGGCTGTCGGTTATACTTTAAGAGTTTTTGTTGAGAATAAAAGTACTCACGATGTATTCATTCAAGGCTTAATTGGAATTGGCTTCGTTGCGTTGTTCCGACTTGGAAATACTTTGTTTCACCACCTTGCGCGCTGGATCCAAGTTCAGGTTGCTTATGGCGCTAGGTTCAATGTCATGTCTAAGGTTTTTGAGACTTTAAATGACTTTCCTTTATCATGGCACGTTCGACATCATTCCGGTGAAAATCTTAGTCGTTTGCAGCGTTGTGCTGGTGCAATCGAAAGTTTAGTAGGCACCTACGTTTGGCAAATTATTGAAGGGTTGGTTAAGGTCCTTGTTGCTGGTGTCGCAATTTTTGCCCTAGATTTTTGGGTCGCAGTTAGTGTGCTTGCAATGTCGTTCATTATTGTTGGAACGATGATTCTTTTCAATAAAAAATTAACTGTTCGCCTCAGACGAAACAATATGTTTAACGATAAACTAAGTAGAGTTTGTGTAGACTCTCTTGGTAATGTTGTTACGATAAAGACGTTGGGGTTAGAAGAACAAACCAAGTTCCGGTTAAACTCGCATAAAAAGGAAGGACTCGCTTTAACACAAACAATTGCGGCTTTCATGGAGTTGAAATGGGCAACCACTGGAGTTGGTAACGCTCTTGTAATTAGTTTGGCCTTAGCAATCTATTTCTATCACCATAGCCGACCTGGAGTCGCTTTAGATATTGCGGAAGTGTATGTTTTATTAAATTATCTTGATCGAATTTTCCAGGCGATTGGTTCTTTTACTGGTTATTATAGCGGTATTATTGAGGCCGCGACCGCATACGAAGATGCCGCAGTCATTTTCGAAGAATCTGATGCCTATAAACGTTCATTAAAACCAGTTAAGCTTCAACCTGAATGGCAGCAAATAAGTATAAAGAATTTAAATTTCTCTTATGTGCCAGATGAAAAAATCGGGCTTAATAACGTTTCGCTGGATTTTAAAAGAGGGGAAAAAATTGCGCTGGTCGGCCCTAGTGGAAGCGGTAAGTCAACATTACTAAAGGTTTTTGGTGGATTAATCGTTCCAGATTCTACGGAAATTTACACCGATCTTCAAGATGGGTTAACATTTTTAGATCTTCAAAAAACGTGTCTACTCTTACCACAAGAGCCAGAAATTTTTTCTGAAACGTTTGAATATAATTTGACGATTGGAGATAAGTTTACGCCTAAAGAAATTTCATTTTTCATTTCATTGTGCAAGCTAGATGGTTTAATGGCAAAATTGTCTAAGGGCATGTCCACGAGTTTAGCAGAAAAGGGATTGAACCTTTCAGTCGGTGAGCGACAGCGATTATCGTTAGCGCGTGGTTTGATCCGGGCAAAAAGTAAAGAACTCATCTTGTTAGACGAACCTACTTCTAGTTTAGATCCAAAAACTGAGAAAGAGATCTACTTAGGGTTGATGTATCATTTTGCTGATAGGCTTATAATTTCTTCATGCCATCGTCTAAACCTAATACCACTATTTGACAAGATTATAGTGATGGCAAATAGCCAAGTATTGGAAGTTGGTAGTTTTCCAGAGTTGTTAGAACGAAAACGCTACTTTTATAAGATGTGGGATGATTACGAGAGAAATATCAAGTCTTCAGACGGAAATGAAGCAAGTATTCTAAATCCAGTCGAAAATTTGATAGTTTAACATGACTAAGTTTGTTGTAGTGCTATGAAAATTCTTGTTCTTGGTACTGGGTTTCTTGGAACTGAAATCGTGTCATGTTGTTTAAATAAAGAATATCAAGTCCTGCCTGCTCGGTTAAGTGGAAAACCGATTAATTTAAATGGTCAAGAGCTAGAAACCGTAGCAATAGATGTACTTGATCCTCAGACTTTTGATAAAATCCCTGAAGACATTACACACGTGGTATATTCAGTATCCGCACGTAATGGTAGTGAAGAGTCATATAAGAATGCCTACTTTTTGGGTATAAAAAATATTTCAGATTTTTTGCATGCAAGGGGAATAGGAGAGAAGATTACGTTTCTATTAATTTCTTCCACAGGAGTTTTTTTAGAAAATGAAGGTGGAGTTGTAAATGAAGAAAGTACAGTTCAGAGCACGGATAAAAAATATTCACATCTTTTAAATGGCGAGCAACTCGTTCTCAGTCAGTTCGGCCAAAGAGGATTAGTTCTTCGACTTTCCGGAATCTACGGGAAAGGGAGGAGATATTTTGTTAAGTTAGCAGAAGTATTGTCTGAAAATTTGAATAAGACAAAAGATGAAGATCTCAAGATAAACTGGTCTAATCGAATCCATAAAACGGACGCTGCTCGTGCAACTTGCTATTTAATGGAAAAAAAATGTTCCGGGATCTTCATTGTAAGTGATGACCTCCCATGCGTTAATCTCGATGCGATCAAAGGCATCCAAGCAATATTGAAAATAAAAGTTTTAGATCTTAACCTTGAGAAGATAAAAAATATTGCGGGAAAACGATGCGATAATAGTAAGCTAAAAAAGCAAGGTTTTCAGTTTACCTATCCCACCTATAAGGAAGGATACGAACAGATTATTCTCGATTGGTCGCCAAAAATAAATAACCGGCTACCAGAGACTTTGTAGATAGTCTTCGAGTGCTGTCATTCTGTTTTGCAGGTCTTCTATTGCTTTTTTTAGGGTGGGTTCGTCGTTGGCTAGATCGAGTGTTTTTCTTGCAGTGAGTAGCGAATCTTCTAATAAAGCTCTTCCACGTCCTCTAAAGTCTTTTGCTTCTGTATTTAATTTGACTTGGGTCATGAATATCGAAGTTTTCAGTTGGCTTTTTAATTCACCAACCACGGTATCCTCGGTTTCAATGATAATGCCTTCATCTGATAGTCTGCTTTGAAGTCTTTTACGCTGCTCTTCTTCTATTAATCGATCACGTAGTAGTCTATCAATTTCAAAATCGCTTAATCCCGAACTAGCAACAATTTCAATATGGTGTTCTTCGCCTGTCTCTAGATCCTTGGTGGTTACGTTTACAATTCCTTCCGCGTCGATCTCAAACGTAACAGCTACATCGGGAACTCCCCGAGGAGCCGGTCTAATCCCTTTTAATTCGAATCTAGCAAGTGTTTTATTGTCAGGTGCAAATTCGCTTTCACCCTGTAGAATGTGGATACTCACTTGTGGTTGATTTGGTGCACTGGTCGTTACAACTTCTGTGCGCTTACAAGGGATAGTTGTGTTTCTCGGAATAATTGTGTGCATCTTTGCACCTTGGATTTCAAGACCTAAACTTAGACTTGTAACGTCTAATAAACTTACTCCTTTAACATATCCCTGTAGGAGACCCGCTTGAACGGCCGCACCCAGAGCGACAGCTTCATCAGGATCGATTGTATCAAGGGGTTCTGAAAGAAAAATTTCACGAGCAGCCTTTTTAACCGCAGGCATCCTTGTCATTCCACCAACCAGAATAACGTCTGTAATATCTTTTGGTGTTAGGTTGGCGTCAGTTAACGCTTGGAGACACGGAATTTCAATTCTTTGTAAAATTGGTGCAACGATTTCTTCAAGTTTTTTTCGATCAAGTGGGATTTTAATATGTTCCATCCCTTGAACAAATGTCAGCTCGATATCGACTTTAGGTTTGTTCGATAGGTCATGTTTCGCGTCGCGGGCAGCATCCTTAAATCTCTGTAATACTACTCTGTCATCAGAGACATCTCGACCGGTCTTCTTTTTAAACTCGTCAAGTAGATAGCTGACAACAGCCATATCAAAATCTTCTCCACCTAAGTAGGTGTCTCCATTTGTAGCTTTGACGTCAAAGATACCGTCGCGTAATTCTAATATGGAAATATCGAATGTACCTCCACCTAAATCGAAGACTGCAATCATTCTGTCTGCGTTCTTTCGGTCTTTAAACGACTTCTCAATTTTTTCTTTTAGGGTATCTTTACCGTCGATAACGTTAAGACCGAATGCAAGGGCAGCAGCAGTCGGCTCATTAATTATACGAAGGACATCTAAACCAGCAAGTCGGCCAGCATCTTTCGTAGCCTGTCTCTGTGCGTCGTTAAAGTGGGCGGGGACGGTTATCACAGCTCGTCTGACGGGTTCATTAAAATGTGCTTCGGCGATTTCCTTCATTCTGCCTAAGACCTGACTAGAGACTTCTTCTGGGCTGAAAGGATTTCCATTCACCTCGACCCAGGCATCACCGTTTTCTGCTTCAAGCAGTCGATAGGGCAGTTTTTGCTTTGCTCCCACAATTTCTTCAGAATTGAACTTTCGGCCAATTAGACGTTTCACAGCAAAGATCGTGTTTAATCGATTATTGTGTTGTTGTTCTTTTGCCGCATACCCAACAATCGGTTCGTTGGTTGCAGATATTGCGAACAGTGATGGAGTTGTATCTCGACCTTGCTCATCGTTTATTACTACAGGGCGGCCGTTTTCAATGTATGCAACGCAAGAGTTTGACGTCCCTAAATCTATTCCAATTACCTTTAATTCACTCATGCTCTTACCTCAGTGGTTCCGTTCTTATCAACCTTGTTCGGGTGAAGGTATGATTCAAGTCGGTGTACCCAAAGTTTGTATGTAGTGGAAAGTTGAAGGTCGATGTCAACTAAACCAGAAACTTGAATACTTCTGCCTCCAACTTCACCAGATCCCGCGATTGGTATTTGGTTTTTCTCGCAATATGAGAGCAGTTCCTCCTCTTTTTCTGGTGAACAAGAAACTAAATAACGTGATGAGGTTTCGCCAAAGAGCGCGGAATCCGCTCGCAGTGGTGAGCCGTTATCCGAGGGAACTATAGTTTGGGTTATTTGTATACTAGATCCAATCGGCTTTTTTCTAAGTAAACAACATTCGACTATACTCAACGCAAGACCTCCCCGTCCGATATCGTGACAGGATTTTAGGAGCCCAAGTTCAATCATTTCGATGATTTGCAAGCATCTTAATTTTTCACCTTCAAAACTGATATCTGGTACGAGTGTATTCACTCGTTTATGAACGTAGTTCGAGTATTCGCTACATCCAATTTCATTTTTAATCTCACCTAGCATGTAAATTTTATCGCCTTTATCTTGAAATGATTGGGGACAAATATTCTTGGTGTCGTTAATAATTCCCAGAGCTAAAATTGTTGGCGTCGGTAAGAGTGGTGACCCCTCAGTGCCGTTTTCTAGAGATACTTCTTCGGACATAATTGGTAGTTTCCAAATTCGACTAGCATCACCAAGTCCTCTTATTGCTTCGGCTAAATCACATACTTCTCTATATCTTTCAGAGGAGCCGAAGTTTAAACATGAAGCTATCGCCAGAGGGGTCGCCCCAACACTTGCTAGATTTCTCATTGCTTCAGCAATTGTCTGAACTGTTCCTAGGTAAGGTTCATTTGCGACATACAGTGAATTGGAAATAAGTGAAATTGCAACTGACTTTTGGCTTTCAGTACCAGATTTTTTGAGGGCTAGGCGCAAGATACTTGCGTCACCAGAATTCTTAAGTAAAGTTCGACCACCGACTAATTGGTCAAACATTGCATGAACAGGTTCGCGGGAACTTAAATTAGGATTTGCAAGCATGTCTAGCCATACATCTTCTAAGTTAGAGGGGCAGGGGATGTTTTTTTCTTGTTGAACGAGTTCAGTTTTTAGCGAAACCTCTCGAATCAACGACCAGTCATCTTTTTTTACTTTGCTTTGTTTATTATATGTTGAATTTTCAATCGACCTATCGGATCTTTTTAACATTGGAGGAAATTTAACAACTTCCATCGTTTTTTTGGTGGCGCCGGTTACTGCAAAGTGAAAAGGGATGTCCGCTGCAAGATAGTGATTCCAATAAAATTCGATGCCATCCGCATCATTTACTTCCCCAATGCGTGTTGAGTCGAGGTCCCATTTATATAATATTTTATTTAGTTCCCGATGTTTGTCGGGACTTGTGACCATTAAAATTCGATCGGCTGTTTCGCTCTGGAGAATATCTAGTGGGTTTTTTATTTCCCCACGAAGTGGAATTCTATCGATGTCTATAAATACTGGTCTTTTAACTCTCAAGGCCATATGAAAAGCGCCAACTGCGAGCCCACCAGCGTTAAGAACGATGATTTCTTCTACGGCTCCATTTTCAAGTGCTTCTCTTGAAGCACTCAGTATCCGTCTGGATAAAAGAGGATCACCCATTGGGATAGCTTTCGAGTCTTTGTTTTTATGAGGAATTGAATCTTCTCCGGTCGCAGCTCCGACATATAAAAGTGGACTAGTAAAGGGTAACGCTTCTTCACGATGACTTCTGTTTGTTTCGACTATTCCAAGGACTGCGCTATTTACAAGAGGAGATTTGTTAAAAGATTTATGAAAGTAGTAGTCCCCATCTAAAATTGGGATGCCTGATTTGTTCGAGAATTGAGCGAGTCCACCAATTAATCTTCTAAACCTCGCTTGGTGTGTCAGTTGATCAGGGTTTCCGAATCGTCCAAGTGTTAAAATCCCAATAGGTTTTGCTCCAGCTGTGCTCATTTCTTGGAGGGCGGAGTCTAGGGCACTTTGCGCAGCGTAAAATGGATCAATGTCACATAAAGCGTTTTGTTGTGAAATTCTCAAGGCTAATTGGATACCATCACCGATGTCAATCAGTTTAATAGTACTACCGGGAAGTTCTTGCAAACTTCCATATTCAAATTCGGCAGCTTCGATCAAAGCAGAAGAGTTTTTCAACGAGACTCTATCTGACCAGAGCGATGAAAATATATTTGCTTCAAAATGATTAGGATTTCGGCCTAATCGTTTTAGAATACTGTCCCACTCAATTTCATCAAGTCCAATTTCTAGACCTTCTTCCAGTTGAATTGGGGGATAAAGCATCCCTCGTCGTGTTTTGATCGCCATTTAAAAACCTATTTATCGGTAATTCTTTTTGAAGAAGATAAAACTTAAATACTACCGCTAAATGCTAATTGTCTCGCAGCTTCATTCTGCTCTTCTGAAAGCTGTAAACGTACTCTAATTTGATTTGCTAATCTTAACTCGTGCTTCTCTATCTGTTGATCGGCAACAACAACTTTCCAAACGAGAGCAAGAATTATGCACCTTTGGTCTTCGGAAAAGTGTGTATTCAAACCTTGAACAAGTTCGTTTATTTGCTCTTTGTCATTTCTGATTTTTTCTGCTTCTTCGAGAATTTCTAGTGCTTTAGTATCGGAGATATCGAATAGTTTTTCGAGACTGCGAAAACATGTTTGAATTTCTTCAGGTGCAAAATCATTATCAGCCCCCGCCATGTCTAAAAATAAAACGCCAATGGCTAACATTAAATTTTGTTCTGGGATATCACCTGAAATGGTGGTTTTTAAACCCATTGCGTCTTTTATCAATTCTTTAATTTCAGAAAGCATAATCTACCTACTCGTTTTTTATCTATGACAAATCTACAACCAACACTCTTTTTACAGTATGAAATAAAAGTCTTAAAACTTATAGACCTTTAGGTTCACTAACTGCTGTTATGATGTCGTAACATAAATAGGTAAACTTAAGGATTTTAGTTACCCAAGAAGGACTCTTGGATGTGTTAAGTGCTTGTAATTATTGACTTGGTTTTCTTCTGCCTCCGTCCATAGTCGCCTAAGCGCCTTTGAGCGTAATAAAATTGACATTCGGATTCTCTTAACTTAATGATATTGACATGAAATATCTTCGCACTACTTTATCAGAGATTAAAATTATTAGACCCATGCGTGGGTCGTGATCTCTTTTTAATTTAGAGCTTATTTGACCCCCGCATGAGATTTAATTCTTGTGTGGGGGTTTTTTTATTGGAACTGCTTTTTAAATGATATGAAAAACAAAGTTTTTATATACGATACAACGCTTCGAGATGGTGCACAAAAAAAGGGTATCAGTTATTCCCTAGAAGATAAAATTGCTATTGCAATTGAGTTAGATAAATTTGGAATTGATTATATTGAAGGTGGTTGGCCGGGCTCTAATCCTAAGGATAGGGAATTTTTCGAAAAAGTTAGTCAGCTTCGTTTACAGTCTAAAATAGTTGCCTTTGGAAGTACTAGGAAAAAGGAGACCAATGTTGAAGACGATGAAAATATCAAAGCACTTCTAAGTGCGAATACGCCAGCAGTGGCAATCGTCGGAAAGTCCTCACTTTTGCATGTAAAAGAGGTTATTCGCACAACTCCGACCGAGAACTTGAAAATGATTGCAGAGAGTGTCTCTTTTTGTAAATCTGTTGGGAAAGAAGTCGTATATGATGCGGAGCATTTCTTTGATGGATACAAATTAGATAGTCGTTACGCATTAGAGACCTTGGCTGTGGCAATGGAAAGTGGTGCCGATTGGTTGGTTCTATGTGACACAAATGGCGGTACCATGCCTGCAGAGGTCAGACGCATTGTGGAGATCGTTAAAGCAAACTTTCCAATTAAAATTGGAATCCACTCACATAATGACTGTGAACTTGCGGTTGCCAATTCCATAGAGGCTGTTTTGGCAGGAGCAACTCAGGTTCAAGGTACCATTAACGGATTTGGAGAAAGATGTGGAAACGCAAATTTGATTTCCGTTATCCCTAATTTACAGTTGAAAATGGATTATGAATGCGTCCCAAAAGATAATTTAAAAAATTTGGTATCGATATCTAGATTTGTAAGTGAACGTGCGAACTTCTCTTCGGATCCATATCAACCGTTTGTAGGGGCGGCCGCATTTGCTCATAAAGGTGGTATTCATGTTGCTGCAATTGAACGATGCGTTCAAAGCTACGAACATTTTGACCCAAGCTTAGTGGGTAATAAACGAGAAATAGTCATCTCTGAACTTTCTGGAAAAGGCAATGTTAGAATGCTTGCAGGTGAATGGGGCGTTTCTAAATCTTCTGATAAAAAGGCTTTAAGTATTATTAAGGCAAACGAAAAAAATGGCTATCAATATGAAGGTGCAGAAGGCAGCGTCGAATTGATAATGAGACAAGTAGAAAAAGAGTATCTTTCACCCTTCAATGTCACAGATTATGTTGTCGTTTCGGAACGTCGCTCAACCGGGTTTAGAGAAGATGAAAAGCCTTTGTTAGAGGGAGTTCAGGCGATTGTAAAGCTTGAATGTCTAGGTGAAAAAGTTCACACTGCTGCGGAAGGTGAGGGGCCGGTGCACGCGCTAGATATGGCTTTCCGTAAAGCTTTAATCAGCTTTTATCCAATAATTGAAAAAATGAAGCTGACCGATTATAAAGTTAGAATTTTAGATCCAGATACCGCAACATCTGCGATTACAAGGGTTCTAGTGGAGGCCTCGATGGGTTCCAAAACCTGGACTACTGTTGGTTGCGGGAGAAATATTATTTCCGCAAGTTTCAAAGCCTTGCTGGACAGTTATGAGTTGATAATCGTTAGAGATAGGCTAAAAAGTACGGAACTTTTAGAAAAGGCGATTTAATCTTAATTTGCGAACATGCTTTTAAAATACGGATTTTGTCTAGCGTCCTTTCGTCTATTGGCAGGTGCGGAATTATTTATTTAGGATATTGCATCATGAAGGTCTCGGTTATTAGATTGTAATTTTTATGAAACTACCTTAGTAAGCTCGTCCTATTAAATATTTCTCGAATCATTAGCCCGATGCTAGCACCAAGAAAGTTACCAAGTGAGTATAAAATTTGGAATCGAAAATGGAATGCCCCTTATGGGAGAGATCTTCGTGGCCGAAAATATCTAGAGAAAATCCTCTCTAAGGCTATTCTAGCTAAACTGTTAGGGAGATTTTCAATACAGCCGAATAACGACACCAGGGCTTTTGAATATCCCTGGGCAATCGAAGCGGGTAATTTATCTCGAGGACTTTTGGCGGTAGATTTAGGAGGCGGACTTGCAGGTTTTCAATTTGTGCTCGATTCAATGGGAGTTGAGGTTCTTAATGTTGATCCGGGTGCCGAAGCAAAGGGTGTGGGTTGGCATTGCGATAATAAAAGTCTTGAGGAGTTAAATCGAGTATTTGGTACAAATGTTGAACTGATAAATACAACATTACCCGAGACAAATATTGAACCAAATTCAATTGATAGGGTATTTTCAATCTCTGTGATTGAACATTTTAGGAAGCGAGATTTCGATGAGACTATAGAAGCTGTGATTAGAGTTTTAAAACCGGGTGGATTGTTTATACTGACAGTAGATCTCTTTCTCGATCTTCATCCATTTACAAAAAGATTGACTAATGAGTGGGGACAGAATTTTGAAATTGGAAATCTCTTAAAACACTCTGCTTTTAAACCTATTATAGGCGATCCAGCTGAGCTGTTTGGGTCTGAATCTTTTGATAGTGAAAAGATTCAAAGTAATTTAAGTAGGTATCTTGTCGGAGGTTTTTATCCTGTTTTAGTTCAATGTTTGGTGCTTGAAAAAATATGATTTTTGCTCAATTACCTCATCGTAGTTAGATTTTCTTATAAACATATAGTCCTTCTGAATAAAAAACATTGGACGGATATATTTTTTGAATCTGATAGTTCGAATTAAACCATTCATTATTCTTAAGCGAGTTCCTGAAAAATATCTCCAAACTTATGATATAATCAGGTAAAACGCCCTTAACCATCTCAAGTGAGATAGCATGGTTGATTTTTTCACCTACAATTTCGTTTCTTTTATTTGGAAGATACTTTAGAACTTCTGGGTTAATGTGCCCAATGCTACTTACAATCTTAGCGTCTGAATAATATCCGAATGCACCAAATTCAGGAGCGAGAACTATCGTTTCAGAAGTGATTTCAGACTTTAGATCTTTTGCAATTTGAATGTATAGATTTTCACGGTTATCGTAACTTAAAGTTTTCTTTGGGAATCCATATATATCAGGGTGTTCTGCCCATACCATACTGAATGGTGCAAATTTCTCATTAGCAAAATTATATTGTAGGCATGAAAAACAAACTAAGTAGATAATAATTGAATTTCCCCAAGCTTTTCCGAAATTACTGTTTAAACTGAAGAAATGTTTAAGGCCAACAACTAGTCCAAATATATAGATCAATTCGAGAGAGACCACGTACCACGGGAAAACAGCTGGGTTTGCGATAGTGTAGCTACCTACAAAAATTAAAAAGAAAAGGGCCATGGGGACAAGCTCTTTTTGAATCTTTATTCTTGCTATGTATCCTTTAACGAATACTAGATGCCATAAAATTATAACTAAAATTTGGACAAAAATATCCCTGACCAATCCGTAGTCTCTTATGTATGTTTTGGTTAGAAAAAGTTGGCAATATAAAATCAAGACCGAGAGCGCGCCAAGTGGATTTCTAATATAAGCTAGTGATTTCGCTTTTACAGAGCATGGAATGAAACTTCCAAACTTAAGATAAGAAAAAATGATCCACGGAAGCACTAAGATTGTAAACGCAATTCCTTCTTGAAATGGAATTCTACGTTCTCTGTAAAGGCGACAAATTACAATTGCAATTAAAACAAAACTACCTTCGGGACGTGTAAGAAAAGATAATCCACAACAAATACCAGTTAGGTATCTAGATCGATTATCGTCCTTCATTGAAAGGTAAAAGGAAGTTAAGATAGTAAAGAGAAATAGTGGAGTCTCCATGCAAAAAACAGTTGCTTCGACGTCTTGATAACTCGTTACAAGTAAGAACGTTGCAAAAATTCCGAGGGCTTTACTGTTAGTTAACTTGAAAGCTAGTAAATATATTACAATGAAATTGCAGACTGAAAATATTAGTCCGAAATAGAAGGCTGACGAAAGCGCAGTAAGCCCTAATGCCTTACATAAAAGACCTAATAATACGGTGTATAGGGGAGTTGTTCCAAAAATCGGTTCTCCCTGATTGTAATAAAAACCAAAGTCTTTCGCGAAATTGTCGGCGAGTTTTAATGTCATATACCCATCATCACCAGGCATAATGTAACTGGCGCACCTAATCCAAATTCCAAGTCCTATTAGGATTAAAAGGCATAAGTATTCATAATTATTTTTAAGGGTTTTCATAGAATATATTTTATGGTGCCTTCAAAGAAGGTGACGTTGGTATTTAGCTGTTCACTAAAACAGATTCAGACATTCTTTTACCGCTTTTAATATAGCGTTTTGCAGAGCTTTCAATTCCTCTTTGTTCGGCCTCGGTCAACTCACGAACTACCTTTGCTGGTGAGCCTAGAATAAGGGAATAAGGAGGAAATTTTTTACCAATTGTGACTAAAGAGCCTGCTCCAACAATTGAATATTCGCCAATTTCACATTCATCCAAAAGGATCGATCCCATTCCGACAATAACGTGATCACTTACGTTTGCGCTGTGAAGAGTCGCACGATGTCCCACGGTTACATTATTGCCAACCTTACATGGGCAACGATTTAACGTTGTGTGTAAAATGCTATGTTCTTGGATGTTGGTTCCGTCGCCAATTTCAATTGGTTCGATGTCGCCCCTAATCACTACGCCTGGGAAAATTGAAACTTCTTTACCTATTTTCACTTGTCCAATGATCCAAGCATCTGGAGAGATGTAGTGGGGAGAAGAGATTATCGGTGCAACCTCTTCTTCTAGCTTCTCTGTTGAATGTAGTTTAACTATCATTAAAGCAGTCTTTTTGCCTCGTTTGCAACATTTTCTGCAGTTGGCCGCATGTGGTATTCAAGATTCTTTGCGTACGGATAAGGGCCATCTAATCCGGATAGAACAAGAGGTGGTGCATCCAAGTGATCAAATAGATCAATTGCTATTTTAGATGATAACCAAGAACCATAACTTGCGATTGGCCATGCTTCTTGAACTATTAAGACACGATTAGTTTTTTTAACCGACTCCATGATGCACTCTTCGTCGAGAGGTCGTAGAGTTCTTAAGTCGATAACTTCAGCGTCGATTCCCTCGTTCTCTAAAAGTTTAGCAGCTTCAAGACAAACAGGTACACTCTTTGACCAACATATTATTGTCAATTGATCACCGGGTCGTTTTATATCTGCTTTTCCAATCGGAACTAGATATTCCTCTTCCGGCACTTCGCCTTTAACACCGTACATCGCTTCAGATTCCATGAAGACAATCGGATTTGGATCTCGTATCGCTGATTTTAGCAATCCCTTTGCATCATAAGACGTTGCTGGCATCACTACCTTTATTCCAGGGCAATGCGCATAAATTGCTTCAAAGCTTTGAGAATGCTGGGCTGACAGTTGGTGAACTGACCCACTTGGTCCTCTGAAAACCATCGGGCAATCAAAAACACCGTTAGTCATGTAGAGCATCTTTGCAGCGCTGTTAATTACTTGATCAATCGCGATTAACGAGAAGTTCCAAGTCATGAATTCGATTACCGGCCTTAGTCCAACCATTGCCGCACCAACGCCGATTCCTGCGAATCCGTTTTCGCTAATTGGAGTGTCGATGACTCTTTCTGGACCAAACTTTTTGAGTAATCCACGGGATACTTTATAGGCACCATCATAGTATCCGACTTCTTCACCCATTAGAAAAACTCTGTCGTCTTTTTTCATCTCTTCTTCTAGAGCTTCGTTTAGAGCGTCTCGTATGCTTAATTCTCTCATGTGACCTTTTTACTTACTAAATTAATTGAAAATATTATATTCCTTAGGGCCAAAAAATTTCTGAAAAAAACAATTATAGATACGTATGGTCCGTAATTGTTGAAATGTCGGGTTCAGGAGCGTCGTGCGCAAATTGAACCGCATCCATTACTTCCTCTTCTACTGACTTATTAATTTCAGGGATCTTGTTAAAGAGGTCGTTATAGTCTCTTTCTAGCCGAGCTTTTGCGAGGATTAATGGATCTTTCTTTTTCCACTCTTCGACTTCTTCCTTGGTTCTATATTTCCCTGGATCTGCCATTGAGTGGCCTCTGAATCGAGAAGTTTTAAATTCTAATAACATTGGAAGACTTTCGTTTCTTGCTCGATCGATCGCTTCTTTCGCTGCGTAGAAACAATCAACAACATCTACTCCGTCGACTGTCGCTCTAGCCATCGGATAACCTAAGGCTCTTACGGAAGCGTCTTCTGTTACAAGGGTTCTGCTTAGAGGGGTCCCCATCGAGTATTGATTGTTTTCAACAACAAAAACTACTGGTAACTTCCAAAGAGCAGCAAGGCACATTGCTTCGTGAAATGGTCCAATTGAAACGGCTCCGTCGCCTAAGAAGCAAACTGTTACTCTGCCATCTTTCCGGTACTTGGATGCAAAGGCACTTCCAGCTGCTAGTGGACACTGTGCGCCAATGATACCCCATCCACCTAAAAAGTTTTTTTCTTTAGAGAAGAAGTGCATCGAACCTCCTCTTCCGCCAGCGCAACCAGCTGCTTTACCAAAGAGCTCTGCCATTCCTTCTCTTGCGGAACAACCTCTTGCTAAATATTGACCGTGAATTCTGTATGAAGAGACTAAATAGTCTTCAGGTTTAGTTGCGGCAACGACACCGGCACCAACAGCTTCTTGTCCGATGTATAAATGTAAGAAGCCACCAATTTTCCTTTCAGTGTAGGCACGCGCGGCCTCTTCTTCAAATCTTCTCATTAACAACATTTGTCGATACAGTGAAAGAAGGGACTGTCCATCCATGTAAGCTAACTCCAGAAAATAAGAGCACTAAAATAGTGCGTATCAATAAAAATTTTGATATTGAAATACCCTTGCCTTCGTTTTAACGCAAATATTAAGGTGTAGATTTTGCTCTAAATAACTTATAAATGATTTAGGCTGCTCCGGAGACAGGTCTATTCTCAGAAAGAGTTTCTGTAGTTTAGGCATAAATATATTGGGTGGGGTCGAATACGCTCATTTCGGCACATTAAACCATAAAATTTGGGTAAGAGGTGAGGTTATCGAACTGATTGGAAAGGTTGGCTATGTGGAGTATCTATTAGCGAACTTTCATAGTTTTCTCAGAGAGACATTTTCCATGATTTATTGGGTTTTGAAAATTAAAATCTAGAATTACAAATGTTTTTGGATTGCTTAAATCCTAGTTCGCAAATAATTTTGCTAACTTTTTTATTCTTCTGGTCGCTCAGGTTGCTCTGTGGTTTATTGTTTTAACTTTAAAGGCTTGGGTAAGTTAAAGTGGACAGGCGATAGCTAAATTTTAATTAAGACTCTATCTAATCAATTTAGAATTTTAGAAAAACACTGCGAAAATATTTAATGTTATCAAATTTGAAAAGTTTAAAACCGAGGTTGCTTGCGATTGATCCTAGTTTAACCCAAAGTGGTTGGGCTGCTTTTAAAATTGATAGTTCCGATGTCGAATCGTGGGGTGTTATTCCAAGTCTTTCAACTTCGAATCCATTAAATGTACGTCTATTAGATCTACAAGAGAAGATAAGTTGTCTAATGTCCGATTTTGAGATGGGAGTGGACGATTTTCTGGTGTGCGAGGGGCCGGCTCCTATTACTTTAAATCCATCCTCTTCGATAAAAGTAGAACAGGTCAGAGGAATTTTTGAAACGATTGCGAGGCAGCGTGGTGTCAAGGTTTTAAGTAGATTAAATCCTCGAACTGTTCAGCATGAATTATTAGGAATGCGAGGAAAACAATTACCGAGAGCTGAAGTTAAGAGAATTGCGCGAGCAGTTTTGAATAATATATTTCCTCGGATTAATAAAAATCATTCGAATATTGAGCAGGATGCGGTCGACGCTATTCTTATTGGAGTTTTGGCCCATGGTCGAATTCTTCGTTCGATAAAATCTGGCATTGATCCTGTTTTAAGTTTCGAAAAAAATTCTATTTCCCGAAATAGTGGTCGTAGGTCAAGTGGTCGCGGATTAAATTGGCCAAGCAATACTTTTCAAAAAAAATGATGAAAACTAAGATATTTCTAATTCTAATTGTGATTTTTGCGCAGAGTTGTACTTCGGCTCAGGATCGTGGATATCGGATTTGTACACAAAATTTATTTCGTCTTGGAGAGAAACACTCGTTTGACAGTCCTCAGTTCCAAAAACAAGTTGACTATCTAGCAAAACGTATTAGCAAAGCTAATTGCAGTGTCGTTGCATTGCAGGAAGTAGTAGGTCGAGATTCGACGAAGTCACAAAAAATACTTAATTTATTGGTGAAAGCTATAAGTAGCTTAAACCATAAGACTTTTGAGATTGTTCTTGGGGAATCTAACGACAGATATATTAGAAATGCATTTTTTGTCTCAAAATCCGAATTTTCTATAGAACGTTCTGAAAATTGGAATCATAATACTTTACCAAAGCTAGATATTCGGTCTTCTCCTTGGAGCTATTCACGTGGTCCGTTGGCGATCACAATTAAACCAGTAGATCGTGCAGTTGGGTTTGAATTTTTAATTGTAAATGATCATTTGAAATCCAAATCAAGGGGATGGAAAGATAAAACCGGAACATCTTTCGAAATTGCAAGAGTACTTTCTGCGGCGGCGATTAAAGAAAAGATTTCTAGAATGAAAAAAGATGAATTAATTGAAGTTTTTTTAGGAGATCGAAATACTAATGAGTCTGGTGCGAGTGCTCAGATTTTATCTGGTAGAGTTTCTATTACAGACTTTAGCAGGAATGGCGGTTGCGAGATCTCAAAAGAAGGTTCAGCGTTATGTCCAGCCAGCCAGTACAAATTGCCAGATATGACGCCATTGATCGAAAGTGCTAATAAGACTAAACGCGTGCCATTAGCAACATACAGGCACGGGAGTAAAAAACAGATTTTAGACGAAATTTATGTTTTCAATGAAGATCAAAAGTATTTTACGGATTCTGTCGGTAGAATTAAGGCAGGGACTGAAGGGGAATTTCGGAAGGGAAGTGACCATTTACTTGCGTGGGTCGAATTTGTTTTGCAATAATATTAAATAACAAAGAGGAATTATGTGGATTAAAGCTTCTGGAGATTTGACTGAGCATCTGTCGCAGGTAACGACATCGGTCAGTACGCATTTTGTTGCGATGGGAGATCAGACAGCGCTTGTTGATGCTTCAGTATGGTCTGTGAGGGAGGAGTTGTGGGAAAAGGTATCTGCAGTAGTTGAAACTATTGATTGTATTTTTATAACACATGCTCATTTTGACCATGTCGGTGCAATTCCCTTTCTTCGTGAGAAATCGCCCGAGTTGAAACTTGTATCTGGACGAAAAACTGCAGATCTTTTGTCGCAAAAAGAATTTTGTGAAAAACTTCGTCAGCAAAATATTGCGGCTACAACTGCTTGCGGTGAAGAGTTCTCTTGCTCCGAGGGTGATTGGTTTAAATCGTTGCAAATAGATCTTATTCTTTCAGAAGGTGACTCTATTGATCTTGGAGATGAAGTAGAGGTTCGACTATTTGAAACACCTGGTCATACTGATGACTCCTGCTGCTTTTATTTTAAGCAAGATCTGGCACTGGCTGCTGGTGAAAGTTTAGGACAGTACTCAGGTAGAGAAA
>CAYYIQ010000005.1:0-33103 GCA_964472005.1 uncultured Bdellovibrionales bacterium
GAGCAGGGCGCGGGAATGACGGGCGAATGTTAATTAACAGGCGAATTGTTAACTATCGTATTATTCGGACAGACTCGAAAATTGTAATTCAGAATTCGATTTTATGAACCCCTAGGTCCCGGAATTAGTAGGAATAACCAACCTTTGGTAAGATGTCGGCATGGCACTGTTAATTCAGTAATACCAATTTGCTATAGCCTGTTGTATTTTAAAAATCGAGTATTTTTGTTATAAGCATGCTCCAAATACTCAGTTACCCGACATATTTGTTCGGTGTTTATATTGGAGATTCCACTCGTACAAACAGTTTTACAATTGACTATATTTAGGAAGATTTTTGAAAAAATGGAAGAAAGCGATTTAGTTAATGACTCAGAAAAAGATGGACTACTAGAAATTTTAAGTTTTTATCGTTTTTTAAATCTGACAAGCGATCAGTTAGTTTTGCTTGCCGATAGCATCACTGGTTTCGCAAAAGCAAATGAGTTAAAGGGCTTAGTAATTGCAGCAAAGGAAGGATTAAATGGAACTGTTTGTTGTGACAGAGCAGGGATGGATAAGTTCAAAAATTTTTTATTAGACTACTCAAACGGTGAAGATTGGAAATTTAAAATTAGTGCGTGTGAGTTTAATCCATTTAAAAGATTTAGTTTGAAGTTTAGATCCGAGATCGTAACAAGCGGAAATCTAAATTTGAAACCTAATATGTTAGATGACTCGCATATCTCACCTGACGAATGGCACGAGATTTTATTAAAGCAAAACGACTACGTTCTAATAGACGTAAGAAACGATTACGAAGTCGATATAGGGAAATTCAAAGGTGCCCTTGATCCAAAAACCAAAGATTTTAAAGAGTTTCCGGATTTTGTAAAAAACAGTAATATTGATAAAAATACAAAGATTTTAATGTACTGTACCGGCGGTATCCGTTGTGAAAAAGCTTTTCTTGAGATGAAAGATTTGGGGTATAGTGACATTAAGCAGTTAGATGGTGGGATTCTTTCATATATCGAAAAATACCCAGATGGATTTTTTGAAGGTGAATGTTTCGTTTTCGATGAGCGGGTGGCCCTTGATAAGAGCCTAAGACCTTCAAAGCAATATTCGTTATGTCCTCATTGTGGTGATCCGGCGTCTGAGATTATTAAGTGCAAGTTATGTGAGAAAGAGATGAAAGTCTGTAATGATTGCTTAGAGGAAGAGAAGAGACAAACTTGCAGCAAAAACTGTCGTTATCATTACAATCAAAAATTAATCAAGAATCAATCTTAGGTGAAGTTTATGCGTTTGAAATCAATTGTTGCTTGTCTTTTTATTGTTAACCTGACTTTTTCAAATGCTATTGCCGATACTAGCTCTCCCGAAATAACGGTTAAAACGGTTATCGGAATGATTAAAGAAAAGGGAGACCCTTCACCAATTGTTGACTATGTAGATTGGAAAGAGAGTTTTAATTCATTGCCTGAAAAAAATAGAAAGATCATGGAAGTGGAGTCCGAAGATGATCTAAGAGAATTCTATCGAAAGATTTTACTCTCTCCTGCAAAAGAAATTGTTAGAGTTTTTGAAACAAAGTTCAAAGATAAGATTGCAGAGGAGAAAGTTGAGAGTGTTATCGAAACAGTCAAGCAGCGAGCTCTAGTTAAAGAGGAGGAAATTCGTAAGAGGATTAAAGAAAGTGAGTATGATGTTGGAAAACCGGAGGTATCTGGTACCACGGCTCTCGTCCCCTTAACCTATCGATATGGATCGGAAAGCAAAACTGAATCTATCAAAATGATTAAAACAAATGACCAATGGATGTTCGCAGGTCTCGGCGGTTTTTCCTTTAATTCAGAAGCAAAGAAGTAATTCTATATCGTTTGGGGAAGGTTTAACGCAGAGCAAGCAGTGCAAACAGAGAGTCATTCGTTTAAGAAGCAGCGCCTCCATATTTTTAATTAATTTCTATCTGTCTACTATCTGCGTTAAACCTTCCCAAAAGACTACCCAACAAAACTCACCAAAATTCTTCTTTGGTGCCTTGCTGTTCGGTGTTCCCATAAGTAGATTCCTTGCCAGGTGCCTAGCATGAGTTCACCATCGATAAATGGAATAGTGATTGATGTTTGGGTAATCGCTGACTTTATGTGTGATGGCATGTCGTCCGGACCTTCGTCTACGTGCGTGTAATTTGGATCATTTATAGGTATGAATCTTGAGATCCATTTTTCTAAATCGTATTTGGCCGATGGATCAGCATTCTCTTGAATTAGTAGACTGGCGGAAGTGTGCTGAATAAAAAGATTGCAGTGCCCACTGTCAAAATCAATTTCCCTTAATTTACTAATTACTTCATCGGTGATTTCGTATAGCTTCTCACCATAAGTTTGGATGTTTATGCTAAAGGCTTGAATCATTTTAAAGTCCTTGTAGTTTTTTGATTTAACAGACCTGCACCAAAGACCCCCGAACTGTCACCAAGTGATGCCTTTAAGATGGGCGTTTTTAAATTGTCAGAAAATGACCATTTAGACAAAAGAGAATTGCCAAAATCGTAGATCGAATCGATGTTGCTCAAACCTCCACCAAGGATAATACACTCCGGATCTACGATATTTACTACACTCGCGAGCCCCTTATTTAGCCAATAAAAAAAGCGTTTCATCGTTAGCTTAGCTGATACATCGGATTCTATGTTTTTTGCAATTTCAGAAAGTCTCAGCTTTCTATTAGACAATCTGTAGTAGAAGGCTTCAAGTGCAGGACCCGATATAATGGTTTCGATGCATCCTCTTTTTCCACAATAACATTTTGGACCTTCGTCCCAAATGGAAATATGCCCCCATTCTCCGGACAGTCCGTTTAGTCCTTGAATGACCGTGTCGTTTATTACCAGGCCTCCACCGACACCCGTGCCAAGGATGACACCAAAACAACTATTGTAATCTTTTCCAGCGCCAAGGTTACTTTCAGCAAGTGCAAAGCAGTTTGCATCGTTCGCGAAGTTAGCATTTCGGACGCCGATCGAATGGAGCATCTTTGAGATGTCGTGATAAAATGGTTTGCCATTAAAGCAAGTGGTATTAGAGTTTTTTAATGTCTCGGTTGACGGGTCAATTGTTCCAGGATGACCGATGCCAATGCTAGAGATTTTCAGAGAGTTTGCAGCTTGGCTAGAAAGACAAAGATTTTTAATCTTGAGCAGGATTTCGTCATAGCCATCATTACGTTGAGTGTCTGTTCTTTCTCTTAAGTGCGTCTGAACTTTATTGCTATTAGTTTGCTTGCTAAAGCAGCAGATCTCAATTTTAGTGCCACCGATATCTAGTCCCCAAAATTTTTGTTCTAATTCTACCATTTTTTATGCTTGTTAAGAGTTCTATCTTACCTAATTCTCACTTGCCTCAGTATTCTTTAGAATGCTCTATTTCTTTAATCATATCTAGATAGCTAAGGTATCGTTGCTTAGATAGTGTATTGCTTTCTAGGGCGGCTAGTACTGCGCATGAAGGTTCTTTTATGTGTTTGCAGTCTCTGAATCGACAACCTGCGGAGAGTTCATGAATATCTTTCATGGCCTGTGAAATCTCAGCGGTTGTTAGATGGGTTATACCAAAATTCTGTATGCCAGGAAGATCAATTAAAATTGCCACTTCTTGATTCGGAACGAATTTCACGACATAGCCTTTCGCAGCAGAGGTGGTTTGTTTCCCTTGTCCCGTTCTTTCGCTTACTTCACCTGACTTGGTGTTTGTCTCAGGAAACAATGCTTTAATCAGAGAACTTTTCCCTACACCTGAAATTCCGGTGACAGTTATTATTCTAAGTTTTTCATTCGAGTTGGGATCAAAGAGTTTATCTAAACCGCGACGACAAGTGGCACTTGTATATACAATATCTTCAACTAGGTTTTTATAAGGATTAAGAGCTTCTTTAAATCCGCTAAATCCTTCTAAGTCATTTTTATTTGCAACTATCTTGACAGGAATATTTTGAGAGGTTGCAGCCGCTAAGGTTCGATCAATAGCGACCGAATTAAATAAGGGAGGAGGAGCTGTAATTATCCATAATTCTGTCGAGTTAGCTGCGAGTGATTTAGTTTTTTTATCGTAACTGCGTCGGAGGTAGTTTGATCTTTCCGCAAATGATTTTATAGTTACATTTGTGTTCTCAATGTTCTTACTTTTTTCGAAACTGATAATGTCGCCTGGTACGACATCAAGATGTCTTGAACTGGTAGTCCCTAGATAAACATTGTTTTCCGCAGGAGAAAAAACTTCAATAAATCTTCTGCTCGTATAAAGGGCAATACCAATCGATTCGGAGAAAATATCAAATTGACTCATGAATGATGTAAGATAAAGAAGAAAAAAGTATAAGCGCGACCAAATGAAAAATAAGTGGGGCTGCGGGTCGGACGGTTTGTGGTAGGAAGAATGAAGCTTCTCCCTACCAAAGTACTAATTTTTTTATTTAACATCTAAAAGTTCAACGTCAAAAATTAGATTTGCATTAGGAGGTATTACCCCTCCAGCGCCCCTTGCGCCGTAACCTAATGAAGATGGGATATAAAGAGTTCTCTTTCCGCCGACTTTCATTCCCGAAACGCCTTCGTCCCAACCCTTAATTACCATCCCGGCTCCAAGTCCGAATTCAAAAGCTTCGCCACGTTTTTTTGAAGTGTCGAATTCAGTACCTTTTTTACCAGCGTCATCTAACCAGCCAGTATAGTGAACTGATACAGTTTTACCACTTACAGCTTCTTCGCCTTTACCTTCAACAGTATCTTCGTATTTAAGACCAGTTTTAGTTTCATTCATTTCGCAAATTCCTTTATTGATTAAAATTAAGTTTAAGCCAGAGAAAAGTATGACAAAGAAAATCATTTTATTTAATGAGCTAATTATATTTTGCATTTAATAATCCTCTGATATTTGTAAAATTGTTACCGAATCTGACCGACTATATACTGCCATTCAATTAAATTCCACTTTTGATAATTAAATCAAAAGCGTTCAAAAGTTTTTATCTCTTGAAAAACATTCCTTATCGTCTATGAGGGAATGAGTAATTAGCTTTTGCGTTGAGGCTGATATGGCCGCGAGCTTTACTTCGCTCGATGCTAGATATTAAAAGAATCTAAAGGTATTTTACGAGACATTTCATGCGGCTTATCGACAAATTTACAGCGAATAAGGATTTAATCGTCGAATATTTTGAAACGCTCTTTAATTGCAAAAGTTGCTTCGCGGACTAATATATCTGACTGTTCTAGTAGGTTTATTACGTGGGAGATCTTCTCTCCACCAGGATGTTCGACATGGAGTTCTGCCTGTTTATGGCAGGTCATGCTAAACGTTAAATCGGGAAATGAGTCGACTAAACTTTGAAAAGTTTGCCGCATTACCAGTGTCGGATTTGTTTTCCTTGATAGTTCCATACCGGATTTAGATGCGTTTAGATCTAATTTCGTTGCAGTAAGATCTTGGTATTTTTAGTTTAAGTAGATTGAGAGTCATCGTAATACCCATCTAAAAGTTTTATCTGCAAGGTAATCACTAACTATGGTTTTATTGGTATGTAAAAATGGCCTACTAGAGAAGACTATTCTACAATAAATCTAAGCGAAAGAGACATTTAGTTAAAGAATGGCTAGACGCATCGTTATTTACTGTGTAAATCCTGAGTCGTGATGCCTATTTTTATTGAGGGTGTGGGAAGAGATCTTTTGATTCTCTATGAAAGAACTTATAGCTGACTTAAACTTTATTCTGAATTTCAATGAATTTTATAATTAATATATTCGCGAGCTCAATACAGAAATATCGATGGTTTTTTGGCCCCATCTTGTTGATCCTTGCACTTATAAAAACAAATCTTTTACCGTTGGGTTTTAACGAATTTTTTATTCCGGTAATTGGGATTCTGGCAATTGTTTTTGGACTTCCTTTTTCTTCAGCGCTTCGAATAGATCAATTATCTTTTAATCTTGGACCAGAATACTCAAGGGAATTCGTTTTGTTTATTGCGATTTGTGTCACATATTTGAATTTAACTTTTTGGTTGTTTCTGAAACGATTGCTTTTCCCGGTGGGCAATGAAACTAAGAAAGATAAGTCACAGGCAAATCAAAAAAAACGAATTCCGCAAAGCGAAGCCCAGCAGAAGAAACTTAAGTTAACTTCAAAGAAAAAACGAGATTTGTAGCTACGTCATCGAGCTCATTAATTAAGATATTATATGGACAGGCTCTGGCGTATGACAAGAAGGTCGAAAACGTGATTGTATTTCTTTAGCGGTGTTAACAGAACATTGAGAATAATGTTCTGCCTCATTAAATGATAATGTATCTTTAGGAAATAATTATAAAGAGTGTAGCCCAGTCTTAAACTGTCTTTGTTGTTTCTTTAGTTCGTCGCTTAACTCTAACTTTGGTGCGCCGTCTAGTAGTGAGTCAAATTGGTAATACTGACGTTGTGGTTCAAAGAATACGTGAGCGATGACGTCGTCGTAATCGAGGATAATCCAATCTCCAGATTCATACCCATCTACCCTTGTCGGTGCTAGACCGAATTGCAGTGTTCCCAGTTTCAGTTTGTCCGCAATACCTTTGACATGGCGAGTTGAAGTTCCACTAATTACAATAATGAACTTGGCGATGCTGCTGATTTCTCGAACATCATAACCAACAGCATCTAATGACTTCTGCGTTAAGGCTAATTCAATAATTCTATTTGAAAGGTCTTCTGCGCTTATTTCAGAGAGTGGGGATAGGTTTTCTTTAGGCGTGTCCGAAGACTTGTCGTCTTCTTTGATTAATTTAAGTTTTGCCAAATGCTAAGGTCTCCAAATTTGTTCTTCTATTACTATTATAACTCTCATTTGATTAAAAACAAACTTTAATTTCCTAACCGCCTGAAAGTAATAGCTTATTTAGCATCTTAAATTCGGGAGAAGATATGAAATTACTAGTTTATATTTAAATTGATAATACTGGTTTAATGGTTATACAAAGAATATTTTTAATAGATCATTCATTTTTATTGTTCTGGAGTACTACCAATTCTCGCCACATTCTTTCACATGCGAGGTCTAAATTATGGGAAGTACTGGAACTAATATTTACAGCGTGTAGATCTTCGCTATTTGTTTTTGCGAAGATTTCTTTAACGTAATTAAGATCGGCTTTTGAATAAAGGACTATGTGAGGCTTCTGAAAAAGTTTTTCTGAATAAGACGAAATTTCTTCTTTTAAAAGTTTAAGCTGGGAGAGGGATTCTTTACTAATTTGTGAGAAGATCAAATCTAAATCATCAATGTTCAATTTTTCGGAAATCAAATTTTTATAAGTAGCAGTTTGAGTAATATCGATTACGTAAACTAAAACTTTTGTTCTTTCGATATGTTTTAAAAATTCTAAGCCTAAGCCTTTTCCCGTGTGAGCTCCTTCGATGATACCGGGAATGTCTGCAAGGACAAACCGTCTTCCAGCATTCATCATTACAACTCCTAATTCTGGCGTTAGAGTTGTAAAAGGGTAGTCCGCAACTTTCGGTTTGGCACCTGAAACTGATTTAACAAGGGTCGATTTACCTGCGTTTGGAAGGCCCACTAAACCAACATCAGCGATACTTTTTAGGATCAATCTGAAAGTTCTTTCTTCGCCTTTAACACCGGGCTGGGAGTAATCAGGAGCTTGATTTGAGGCTGTCTTAAAATGGGTGTTGCCTTTGCCGCCATGTCCACCACGTGCGGCGATCCATTTAGCACCATCTTTTGATAAATCTGCAATTGATTTATCTTCAAAGAAGATTTCAGTCCCAACTGGAACTTTCAAAATTTTATTTTTTCCGTTTGCGCCAGTTTTCTGATTCTCAGCACCGGGATCTCCGTCTTCTGCGAAAATGTGGGGGTTGGCTGCATGGTCGACTAGGGTGTTTAAATTAGAATCAGCAACAAAAATTACTGCACCACCATTGCCCCCGTCTCCGCCATCGGGACCACCTTTTGGTGCGAATTTTTCCCTTCGCCAATGTACTGAACCAGCACCACCGCTTCCTCCACGAACATGTACTGTCGCTTCATCTATAAACTGCATAGTAGGTTCCAATGTAAAATTAAAAGTTTGAACTCAGGTAAATTATTATTCAGAGTTTGTACTTCATTTCTAAAATTAATTGTGAAGGTAGAAATCTGAATCGAATAATAAGAATGTTTCCGGAAAATGATTAAGCAATTCAAATTCCATAAGCTAACGGGGTTTATAAATTAGCTCAATAAAATATGCCCCTTCAATATAAAAAGTAATTATATTAAAGGGGCACGTTGTTTTTCGAATTTGATACCCAATATTCGAAAGTATTAAGAGGTAAGTCTTAAATTTAAATCTATGCAGCAGCAGCTTCTGCAACTATATTAACTAGTTGACGACCTCTGCTCATTTTAAAAAGAACAGTGCCATCAGTTAATGCGAAAAGTGTACAATCGCTACCAATACCAACATTTTTACCAGGATGGTATTTTGTACCATTCTGTCTAACAATGATATTTCCCGCACGAACAACTTCACCACCAAATTTCTTAAGTCCAAGTCTTTGTCCTCTTGAATCTCTTCCGTTCTTCGATGATCCGCCAGCTTTTTTATGAGCCATGATTTATTCCCGTATAAATTTTTACTAATAAATATTGATTAACTACGCAGCTATTGTTGTTACTTTAAGTCGAGTTAAGTCTTGTCTGTGACCTTTTTTCCACTCTTTTCCGCGACGTCTGATCTTTTTGAAACTAATTAATTTCGGTCCTCGCTTATGAGAAACGATAGAAGCTTCTACCTTAACACCATCAAGGAGAGGTGTTCCGACTTTTGTGTCGCCAGCTTTGGTGTATAATAGAACGTGGTCAAATGTGATAGTTGATCCCACTTCACCTTCAATTCTGTTAACTTCAAATTCCATTCCTTCTGAAAGAAAGAATTGTCTTCCGCTTGTTCTAACTATTGCTAGAGGAGCATTGGAAGTTTCATTTGGCGCATTATTTTCTGTATTCATAAAATCTTTGATAATAATTAAGCTTCAATCAAGAGCCAAGCGATTTGACGTCCGAGAAGCATTTTTCTGTTAATTTAGTAAACTTATGTGGGGTGTTTGCCTTAAAATTGATTTAATTTCAAGTGTTTTACACTAAATTTATTTTTAATAGTACTAGGAGACGGGAGATAACATACTGAAAATGTGTGGATAAGGGCTGAAATTAATAAATTGAAGCATTTTTTAGTCTGGAAGGGATATGGGGTTGCAGGATCGACGCATAACAAGGTTCTAAAAAATGGATGTATGGGGAGGAATTGGCACGTGGGTTTAAAAGCAAGGATTAGCGAGGTGAGGGCGTTGTGTAGTGACGGATTGTTGTGGATGAGGATTTGGAAGACTGTCCCAGTGCTAGCGTGGATGAAGGCTGCAGAAGCCTATAGAACCGGAAACTTTGGAAATGCGGTGGAATACTATCGAAAGGGGTTATCGAAGTATTCTTCGCATCCTGCCCATTTTTCAGCGAGATTTGATTTGGCGTATTGCCTGGAACGTTTAGGGCATTACGACGAGGCGATCCAAGAGTTAAACTACCTAATTAAACTTAGGTGTGACCTGCCCGAGGCATATCTGAGCCAAGTCAAATTGCTTTCTTACATGGGAAAGTATTCTAACGCTTTTGAAACAATCGAAATAGCAAAGGCCGTATTTCCTGATAACTTGGAAATACTAATTAGATATTTTGATTTGTTGATGGAGCTAGACATTCAATTAGATGAAATTAAATCAACAAAATCGAAGATCGATGAGTTAAATAAAGCTATCATTAGAACTACTGATGACAACTATCGTGATGTAATTTACACGCAAAAGATTAAAAGCGAAGCTTTAGTTTCATTGGCACATTACGAATATTTTTACGGGGATGAAATCAAATCTGATCAAATGCTTTCGCAAATCTTGACTAGTGGAGTTGTTAGTAAGAGAGCGTATTTGCTTAAAGGTCAAAAACTATTGAATAACAGTAGGATTATTCAAGCCAGAGAGTTGTTCAGAAAAGCTTTTGCAGTTGATCCGCTGGACCCGATTCCGCAAATGTTAATAGCTGAGACGTATGCGACGTCGACGGATCAAGATGAGATTAAGTGGGCGGTACAGTTAGCAGAATCTGCATGTAAATCTTCAAAATGGAACAACCCAGAAGTGATCGAGACACTTATTAAGGTGTATCAACTGAATTCTGAGCTAGTTAAAGCCGAGCTTTTCTCAGCTCGTTTAAAAGAAATAGGCGAGTACAAGATAGGGACACAAAATATCAAAACTCAGGCAGTCTCTTTTAGTAAGTAGTTTTAGATTTTCGAAGGGGGTTTCGTTGATACTGATTGCATTTTGAGCCAAATCTTTCTCGCATAGCTAGATTCTCACTTTGTTCAACAACCAATCATGCTCAAGTATGCGTCAATAATTAATTTGATATTCTTAATGTGGTGATTCATAGAATTTACTTGATGCTCTCAATTCTGTTGTATACAATCTTTTTTTAATTGACTCGTAAGAATAGAGCGTAGTTATTCCTGAGATAAGTACGATTATGTTTCCCTTTAATGAACTTTAAAACATTATTCAGATGAATTTCTTTGAAACCTTCCAAGCATTAAATCAAATATTAGAAGTTTCGCCGGAGTTGTGGGAGATGACGGGAACACCTTTGCGAATATTTGTGACATTGGATCGATCGGAAGAGGGTGTTTATATTGATACTGATAAAAAAATTATTAGTTTTCCTGTCTCGATTCGAAGTCAGCCGGTAGCTGCAAATTTTATCTTTGAGAATAAGGCATTTGAAATGGCTTTGGAAGGAGAGGCTCCTTTGTCTTTGCTTTATGAATATCAAAAGCTTCGTGCGTTTGGTGATCCTAAAACTGTATTTTGTGCTAGTTTGTTTCTAAGTCGCTTAATTTCCATCGCGACAGAAGAGAATGACCATATTTCACTAGATGTCGATCAAACACTTATTCATTAATTGCAAAGGATATTTATTCCGGTTCAGTCGTCGACAGTAATATTTAGTCTCGTTATTTTAAGCTACCGTGTAACGCGTTCCATGCGGAATTTGAGAGTATTTCGGCAGCTTCTTTAGGCGAGGTAGAAGTGAATCCATCTAACCAATCTCTAACATAACTAACAGGCATTCCAAATACGATCGCCCAGAATATGTCGGCTTTCAAGGAAGGAACTTCCCCTGATCTGACAGCCGTTTTAATAGATTTTGTAAGTTTTCGACCAAAGCTATCAAAGCCCACCATCGTAGGGTGGCTAACTTTTCCGGATAAAAATTCATCGTGACGACACAACCAAAGATATCTTGAAAGCGTTTCATTGTCTTGGGCAAAGTTGAGGAAAGACGTGACGACAGTTCTAACGATCGTCTCGAGATTTGTTTCGTTTCCGATATCTGCTGCAATTGCTTCTCGGAATTGTTTTATTCCATCGAAATATAATGAAGCACCAATTTCTTCTTTATTTAAAAAGTGATGATAAATTGAACCGACGCTGCATTTAGATTTTTTGCTAATATCTGGAACATTTGTATTGAAATAGCCTCTACTAACAAAGAGGTCTAATGCTGCTGCGAGAATTCGCTCTTTGGGATGAGCTGGAATTTCGGAAGGTATGTTGTTTTGTTCATCCATCTTTTATCAATTTACTGTTAGAGAATAACACTGTTTTATATCGGAATTATGAGAAATACAAGCTGATTGGAAATAAGCAGCTACGGAGGCACTGGACTATAGAGGTGATAGATGTTGATGTCATGGGAGATGCCAGATTTTCAAATTCTGTTATATCCATATACTGCATGGTATGACTTTACACCCTTATTATCGTTAATTTCACTCGGTTGGTTCTGTCGTTTCGGTTTCTTTAAACCAATGATCGAAGCGATAGACCAATAGGAGCAGGCCAGGGATTGCACTAAGTGCGCAGACTACGAAAAAGTTGACCCACCCAAAATAACTCACTAGCCATCCCGTTGGTGCCCCAGCAAAAACTCTTGAAACCGAAGCAAAACTTGAAAGAAGTGCAAAAGATGTAGCCGCATAACCTGGGTTACAAAGTTTCATTAGCAACGCTATAAATGCCGTAGTCGCTAGGCCGGCGCAGAAGTTTTCAAAACCTACGGCAAATGCCATAATCCAAGTGTTTTTCCCAGAAAGAGCCAGTACCGAAAACGTTAAGGTAGATACACCTTGGATCATTCCAAAATAGAGTAAGCATTTTTTTAAGCCAAGTTTTGGATAGAGTGCGCCTCCGCACAAGCTGCCAGCAATTGAAGCGAGCATACCAATTCCTTTTGTGACAGCACCTATTTCCGTTTTACTGAACCCCATTTCCATCATGAAGGGAGTGGTCAGTGCGACTGCCATTACGATATCAATTTTATAGATTAAAATAAAAACTAAGATTTCAATCGATCCTACTCGGGTGAAAAAATCTTTTAGTGGGATCAGTACAGCTTGATTTATGGTTTTTGGACCTACTTTAACCGCGATTGGTTCTTCGGCGAAAAAATTAACGATAGAACAACCTAGTAATAGGCCAGACATTATCATAAAGACTTTGGGCCACGGTAGAATATCTGCAAGCATAAGTGCGATAGCCCCCGAAGTAATCATCGCTAATCGATAACCTAGGTTTGAGATAGATGCACCAGCTCCTCGCTCTTTCTCTACTAAGACTTCAGTTCGATAAGCATCAATTACGATGTCTTGGGTTGCGCTCATGAATGCGATCATCAAAGCTACACAAGCCAAGTAGAATGAATGTGAGCTTGGATTGAGTAAACTGAGGACAAAAACCAAAAGACTTAAAGAGACCTGAGAAAGTAAAATCCAGCTTCTTCTCTTTCCTAACTCGTAGCCGAATATTTTAATACCGGATAAATCAAGTAGGGGAGCCCATAGAAATTTTAAGGTGTAAGGCAGACCCACAAGTGAAAAAAGGCCAATCACTTCTAAGCTAATATTTTCTTCCTTCATCCAGGCTTGAATTGTGCTTCCGGTGAGCGCTAGCGGTAACCCCGAAGAGAATCCCATTGCCAGTAGCACGAGCATTTTTTTGTTTAAGAAGTAATTTAAATTGCTTGATTGTTTTAAACTCATTTTGTTTAAATACGTGGCGTCGCGAAGACTGTAAAGGTCTAAGTTGATCTAAAATTAATGGTCCTAGTTGTCGTATTTGATCGCTTGGTTTGGCCAACTTTACTAGCAATTCGTTTCTAACTCATTTACAGGAAATAAGACGATTAGAAGAATTCTCGTATTACCCGAACGAGTTCTAATGTGAGAAGAAGGAAACACGTGAGTTATCGTGATACTAGGGCTGAATTCTACGCGAGATTGAATAAGTAACTGTGATTTTTATCTTCGCATGAAGATACTTGACGGACTGTCATAATAAATAGGGTTAGAGACGTGTTCTGGTGTGACAGACGGTCGCTGTTAATTCAATTTACGGGTTAGCGCGACTCGTAGACTTTGACGAGAAAACGATATCATCTCACTCGTGGGACTCCAGAGGATAAAAGTAGTCGACAGGCAAGAATCTCACAATTAAGTGAGTAATAAAATAAACCTTTGACCCTCAGTTACAGAGAGAGGGTCAAATTCAAACTCAATTCAAACTACTCGTCGAATTCGTTTAATTTATCAGATTCGCTAATTTCTTCGCCATTTAATTCCTTTCTAAGAATTTGGCTAGATTTGAACTTAACGACTTTTCTAGCTGCGAGGATAATTTTTTCACCCGTGGAAGGATTTCGACCTGGACGAGCGTCTTTACCTTTCACCTCGAAAACCCCGAAACCAGAGATCATCAGCTTTGAATCTGTTATTAATCCTTCCTTCATCAATTCAATCCAATCTTCTACGATTTGCGTTGCCTTTTGTTTGTCAATCGGCATGTTTTCATAAATTGAATCAACAAGGTCTGCTTTTGTTAGGCATCCGCCTTTTCCATTTCCCATAAGCCACTCTAAATCAAATAATAAAGTTAATGCTTAGGTACTGCTACAATCTAAGTACCTGATAATTGCCTGCTAGATTTGAAGAATAATGCAAAGCAATTTACCTTCAAAAATAAAACCGATAATAAAAAAAAATCCTAAAAAGTAGTTTTTCAATAATTATTCTGACACTTTAGCCCGATCAGAACAAATATTGAAAGCATTTTTTCAATATCAATCTAGATTTTGGATGCAGCTAGTTAGATGGAAGGTGCTATAATTGTTAAATAATACAGGTTTTTTAAGGCTATATTATCCCAGATGTTTTCTCGTGGAAGTCTCTAAGAGGCTGTTTTTATTGTGAATATTGAAACTGCTTGAGGAGACTGGTCTAGGTTTTTTATTTTGAATTTGTTCTTTAAAAGAAGACAGTTGCGGAATTCTCCAGCCGAAGAAGATTTTTTAAAGAAAGCCTCTGTGTGAACGAAGTTTCCTCTCCAACGGCGTGTCTATCTATAGAAATAAGAGAGTTGTTACGCAGAAGTAAGACATGTCGTCTTACTTCTGCGTGTTCGATAAATGAGGGAATGTAGGTTTTTCACATTTCAATAAAACTTCAATTTTATTGAGCTCAATCGCAATGGAGAAAATAGTTTAAGACCTAACTGCCATTGAAAAAGCATCAAGCTTAACTTTGTTCGGTGTATATTTCCCCACCTTTTTTATTGAATTCCTCACTCATTTTTTTCATCCCCTGATTGATCGCTTCTTCGCTATCTAGATTGTTACTAGAAGCATATTCTCGAACTTCTTGAGATATTTTCATCGAGCAAAATTGAGGACCGCACATTGAGCAAAAGTGCGCAGATTTGGCTTTTTCATTTGGTAGAGTTTCGTCGTGAAATTCTCTCGCAGTATCTGGGTCAATTGAAAGATTGAATTGGTCATTCCAACGAAATTCAAATCTTGCGGCGCTTATCGCATTGTCTCTAAAGTATGAAGCAGGATGTCCTTTCGCAAGATCCGCAGCGTGCGCGGCAATTTTGTACGCCATCACACCGTCTTTTACATCTTTCTTATTTGGAAGACCTAGATGCTCTTTCGGAGTGACATAACAAAGCATCGCACACCCATACCAACCAATCATTGCAGCACCAATTGCCGACGTTATATGGTCGTATGCTGGAGCGATATCTGTTGTTAATGGTCCTAAGGTGTAGAAGGGCGCTTCAAAACATTCTTTTATTTGAATGTCCATGTTCTCTTTAATCATTTGCATTGGGACGTGTCCTGGTCCCTCAATCATAACCTGAATATCGTGTTTCCATGCAATTTTTGTAAGTTCTCCTAGTGTTTCAAGCTCAGCGAATTGTGCGCGGTCGTTCGCATCTGCAATTGAACCAGGTCTAAGTCCATCTCCGAGAGAAAATGAAACATCATACGCTTTCATAATTTCGCAAATTTCTTCGAAGTGAGTGTAAAGGAAGTTTTCTTTGTGGTGGGACAAGCACCATTTCGCTAAAATTGAACCTCCTCTTGAAACTATCCCAGTAACTCGCCTTGCTGTCATTGGAATATATCTGAGCAAGACTCCGGCGTGGATAGTGAAGTAATCAACACCTTGTTCGGCTTGTTCAATTAGAGTATCTCGATAGATTTCCCATGTTAGATCTTCGGCTTTACCATTAACTTTTTCCAATGCCTGATAAATTGGAACTGTTCCAACTGGTACTGGACTATTTCTCAGGATCCATTCTCTGGTTTCGTGGATATTTTTTCCAGTTGAGAGATCCATAATGGTATCCGCACCCCAACGACATGACCAAACGGCTTTTTCAACTTCTTCTTCAATAGATGAAGTTACCGCCGAGTTGCCAATATTTGCATTAATCTTTACCAAAAAATTTCTGCCAATAATCATTGGCTCAAGTTCAGGATGATTAATATTAGCAGGAATAATTGCTCTACCTTTTGCTATCTCATCGCGAACAAATTCCGGAGTGATGCCTTCTTTTGGAATTGTTGCACCGAACGCTTCGCCGGGGTGACATTTCGCAAGACTAGGAAATTTTGCTTTTAATTCTTGAAATTTTTGATTTTCACGAATTGCGATATATTCCATTTCAGGTGTAATTATGCCTTTACGAGCATAATGCATTTGGGTAACATTTTTATTCTTTTTTGCTACTCGGGGCAGAGGAACATTTGGAAATTTAAATGGAAATTCTTCCTTTTCAGTGGATGTGTTATTTTGAGTGAATTCTGAAGAGGGTCCGTCTAATCTTTCGGTGTCTTCTCGATTTGTAATCCACTCTTCACGAATCTTCTCCAAACCTTTATATACGTCTATTTTGATATTAGGATCCGTATATGCTCCAGAGGTATCGTATACAGGAATTTTACAATTTCCCTCCGCAACCGAAATTTCCCTCATTCCGACTTTAATTTTGTGTAGGTTACCTTCAACGTAGATTTTATTACTTCCCGCTAGTGGATCTGTGCTGATTGTTGATTTTGACGGTAGTTTTTCTTCTCTTGCCATTGATACTCCAGAATAGACATCATAAATATTTAACGCATACAAATAGTACGAGCGACGGGTTAAGTAGGTTAATGTATTTCAAGGAGTTTTACTTGGCAATAAGGTCATCTTAAGTGCCTAAAATCTATGATGAAATTCTTTGCCGAAAGTGGCATGTTGCGACAGTCAAATTTTTATTCAACTTTTCCTGCGAGAGGAAAATCCTAATTGAAACTAAAAGTTCTCAAATTTAGAGATAGTTCATTCTACTCTTCGGCATGTGCAACAAATTTAGTGTTTTTTGGAATACTGGCGTAGTTCTACTGTCTTGCTCCTGAGAATACTAGTGTTCGAAATATTGAATTTGCATGCATTGAAAGGAGGCTGACGAAGAAGTTGATTATTTATCAGCAAGAATGAACACCGAGGTTGTTGACCCATGCAATCTAACAATTGGCTCAAAAGTTTTTCGTCAGGGTAGTGACCTGATCTGTTGGAGTCCTTCAAGTACCGCATCCAACATTGAAACTTGCTTTCTAATTTCATCTCTTTTTATTGAAAGAGAAAATATTTCCAAAACATTCTGAAATAAGCGTCTGTGCAACCGAAAAAGAGGGGGGGGCGTTACTATATGTTTACACTTCGCTCAGATTTAGAAATAGACTTTGCACTAATACCGTTAGTAATTCTCTAATAAAAAGCTGGGTGGAATTAAAGTCGATAGATAGGCTTGATTCAATAGATATTGTTACAGTTTGTTTTCTACTTCGCGTAAATTTGCTGCACCAGACTCCCTATAATCTCCGTTTTTGTATTTGTTGAACAACGCCGCTTTATGGAGTATGTATTTAAGAACCAGCCTGAAATTGTACGGTGATAGTGCATCAACGTATCGTCTTAGAGTTGCATTCTAAAATCACATTGCAAGTAAATTGCAGTCTTATCAAAGTATTGAAATACTATTGGCTATGAAAATTTTAATTGAAGCGGAGTGTGAAAAAAACTATCTTGCTAAATGTCATGAGGCACTTCGGACTGGTCTAAAAGCTACTTTTGACACCCGTTGTTTTGGTAAGGGGTATTCGGGGTATCGAGAAGATTTCACAAATTACCGCGAAATAATTGATTATGTTTTTCCTGATGATCAACCGGATATTATTATTGTAGAATGTCAAATTGCACCTAACTTGCCAGAAAGAATTAATTATAAAGGTCTTAGTGATATAGACATTCCAAAAGCGATTGTCTTAGGAGACTTTTGGAATGTTACCGATTCGGTCGAACATATTGAGTCATTTATCGAATGCCTGGAAGGACATGGAATTTCCTTAATCCTTAGCTACTTTCCTCAGCCTCTTGAAATTCTAAAAAAATATTCAAAAAAGATCGACATCGCATTTTTACCGACCTGTTTTGATCCTAGTATTTTTAACTCATGGAATTGCCCGAAACAATTTGACGTCGGATTTTTAGCAGCGGGGACAGTAGAATATACGCATTTTTATCCAGAACGTTTTCAGATTCATAATTTGATGCGTTCGCAGGAAAACTTTTCATATCTTTGGGCTCAGCATCCAGGCTGGCAACAACATACCGAAATTCATCCATTGGTAGGCAAAGAATTTTCAAAGGCTATTAATAGCTGTGAAATTTTTATTACGACAGGTGGTGTTTTGAAAAATCCTCAGCCGAAATATATGGAAGCACTTGCATCAGGTGTCGTACTATTAGCAGATATGCCGATAGGGGGGCCTGATATTGGACTTGTGAACAATGTTAACTTCGTTGAAATTCAAAGCGAAAATATCTTAGATCAAATTAATTATTTGATTAATAATAAAGAACTATGTCGACAAATTGCTGCTAATGGATATGAGCTTGCAATACAACGCCATAGTTGTTTTATTAGAGCTATCGAGTTTCATGCAATTCTTAGAGCATTAAACATCTATAATTAGTCGCGCTCTTTTTTAGAAGTGCTTAATTTTTTGATATATATCTAACGCAATTTGGTTAGAAGGTTCTTTCTCAATTGTTTTGATTAAGAAGTTTTGTGCGTCCAATATTCTGTTTTGTTCAAGTAAAGTCGTGACTTTTAGAACGATGTCCGTAGGCTCTTCAATCTCTACTGTTGAGCTATCTCGACAAGATAGCAACCCATCACCTTTTATTCCATCGTGTGATAACTGGTTCAATTCAGGATTTAATATATATTGCCAAACATCTAGATGCTTTTTCGCAAAATGTCGCCAAGTTAAATTTGAAACGGACTCTACTAATTTTCGTTTTTTATTTGCGATTGATTCTAGGATGACATTCAGGTCAGCAGTCGTCGTAAATGGGTGCGTAAGTCCACCAGCTATATCCAAATGAAAACCTTGGGCAGTCGCAATAGTTGGTACTCCGGCAGCTAGCGCATCAATAAAGCCCATCGCCCCTTCATCTAAACCTAAATATAAATAGTAGTCAAAAGAAGGAACTAATGTTTTATTTAACTCGTAATCAAAATGATCGATGTATTCAACGCTGAAATTCATTGCTCTCAAAGAAGCCACAATGCTTTCCCACCCCATCCCCATGATTTTAAATTCAAATTCATTCGGGTTTAATTTCTCGGCAATCTCTACAACCATTCCTTCGCGTTTTCTGCCGTCGTTATGAATTTTACTTGTAATTCCAAGAACTGTTTTTCTAGGGCGCATAACTTCGTCGTGAGCCGGAGATATATAGCAAAGTCGATCTCTTGGAACTCCGAGTTTTGCTAGTTTCAAAACTGTTTCTTCCGAAAAGCAAATACCCATTTTTGCCTGTACTAGCTGAAATTTGACCTTAGCAAGAGCTTCGTCTGTGTTAATATGGGTAATCATTACGGTATCAGTTGTCGATTTCATCCCATTATAATCGTAGTAGATAATGTGATGATTAATATCGGCACTGTGATCGACCGTTTTCGAAATGTCGCAGGAGTAGCCAAGTGTATTTATATTCTCACAAAGTCGCGTAGAGATTTTTCCCAGAATCCATCCGCCTAAATCTTCGTAACATACTAAGTGTATTTTCATTTTATGTTTTCTTACAAACCATTGTTACATTCCAATCTGAATCAGATACGACAGCATCTAACTCCCCAAAAGGACAAATTTTTAGGACCTCTAGACCAGATGAACTAAGAGTTTCTTTCATTTTGTGTGGGCTGAAATATCTAACGAGATGCGACTCAGTGGATTTATTCCAGGTGCCATCTTTATATAGCTCTATCAAGGTGTAATTAACCGTAGCGACATCGTTTGCACTATCGAGTGTAGTTTCGGAAATGCGATATAATTGCATATTGTCAGATTCTTTGTTCATAACTTTGAGAGGGCTAAATTGCGTCTTAACCGCGGGCAAGTTCCAAAAATCTAATAAGAAGATCCCACCCTTATTTAATAGCCTATGAACTTCTTTGAAACAGCGTATTAATTCTTCCTCTGAAGTTAGATAACCGATCGATCCAAATAAAATTGTCACTATTTCGTAGTTCTTCTCGATTTTAGCTAATTCTTGAAAGCTGTAAGAATATCCTTCCAAACTAAAACCAGCTTTTTTATAGTTTTTATCCGCTAAGCCTCTCATCTCGTTACTAGGTTCAGAGGTTTCAACATTATAACCAAGTCTAGATAGTTCAATAGCATGGCGTGAACTGCCTGATGCTATATCTAAAAGATGAGGTCTACTTCCTTCGGGTATATTTAGGTTCTCGTGAATTAAATCACTTACAAAAATTGCTTCAGTTTTATAATCTTTGTTCTCGTAGATTAGATCATAACTCTCACCAATTTTTGAAAAGCATGTAGCCACTACTAATCCAACAAATTATTTTGACTTAAAACTTCAAGAAGTGAGTTAGCAATGAATTCTATTTTATCTTCCGTCAGTCTTGGGCTCGACGGCAGATAAAAACTCTCTGATGCTGTTCTAGTTGCAACTGGACATTCTTCTGGAGTTGTTAAACCTTTGGAGATAAATATTTCTTGCATATTATAGGGGATAAAACCTTCTCTGGTTTCTATTCCGTATGTTTTTAGATCCGACAACAGTTTTTTTCTCTCGTCAAAAGTAATATTTGAGACACCCATGTGATACATCCAGTGAACGGAGAATGCATAGTCTTTTTCGATAGGTAATTTAAGTCTACAAACAGAGTTTAGTTTTTTCGAGTATGAGCTTGCAATCCTTCTTTTATTTGAAATGATTTCATCAATTTTTTGCATTTGTCCACAGCCAATTGCAGCCTGAACATTCGTCATTCGATAATTGTAGCCGATTGCACGATGCATAAATTTATTATCGTCACCAAATGCCAGTGATTTTAAAGATCTCATCTCATTTGCAAGCAATTCATCATCCGTCGTGCACATACCTCCTTCACCAGTGGTGATAATTTTGTTTGCGTAAAAACTAAAACATCCAATATGTCCAATACTACCTAC
This sequence comes from uncultured Bdellovibrionales bacterium, assembly GCA_964472005.1. Classification (GTDB taxonomy): domain Bacteria; phylum Bdellovibrionota_C; class UBA2361; order SZUA-149; family DAOLCO01; genus CAYYIQ01. The sequence continues at coordinate 21,010 of CAYYIQ010000005.1, forward strand.
TTTTTTGCCTTTATAAGTAGCCCCGTGTGCTTCCGCGCAATCTTCAATAACATAAAGACCAAATTTATCAGCGATTTCCATTACTGGATCCATCTCGACTGGATGACCGAATAGATGGACAACCATTATCGCTTTAGTCTTTGATGTAACTTTAGAAGATAGGAGAGAAGTATCCATGTTCCAGGTGTCTTCTTCAATATCAATTGGGACTGGTATTAATCCTTCGTATAGAATGGCAAATAGTGTTGCCATATTGGTAAGAGTAGAAACTAAAACTTCATCTCCTGGTTTCAGTTTTAGAGCGGCTAATGCTACATGAAGAGCGGTGGTTCCATTAGAAACTGCTACACCATATTTAGAATCGCAATATCCCGAAAATAAGGTTTCAAATTCACCTAGGTAACCTCCAAAAAAACCTGAAATCTCGCCCGATGAAACAGCTTTCATCGCTAACTGAGTTTCCACTTCGTCTAGAAAAGGTTCTGATACAGGAATAGTGTTTTGAAAATTACTCATAAACTAATTATATTAATGGTATTTCAAGTCTATAGGTATCTGTCTCGTATTGAGATCCAGCCCTCGGACCATAACATCCAGCTAAAATTATCGAATCTTCTAAGGCTTTAAAGGCATGTTGCTCCATCGGAGGAGAATTTACTAAATCTCCTTCAACAACCTCGCGTGTCTGCATATCTTCAGACTCATATTTGGTTGCTAGTAACAGTCTACCTTTTATGACATAGGTAAATTGGGTTGTTTCTTTATGTAGATGGTTTCCTCTTATTGAATCTTTTGCGCAGGTTAAAATAGTTAGAGAGTTTACTATTTCATTCTGTAAGATATCTCTAATTTCGCCTCGATCATCTGAAAATACGATTGGTAGAGTTTTAACATCCATACAATTTCCTTTTTTAATACTTATTCTACAATTCTAGGAACAGGTACAGGTATTATAAATTTGCCACCCTGATCTCTAAAATCTTTCAAATTTTTTATAATTTCATCGGCGAAATTCCAAGCTAATAATAATGCATAGTCAGGCTTGTCTTCTAATAATGCCGCATCTGGTTTAACTTCTAAGTGAGTTCCAGGGGTTTTTCGCCCGATTTTAAGTAATGACTTCTCAGTGCAATAATCTAATACTTCAGGTCCTAATCGACAGTAGTTTAATAAAGTCATTCCCTTTGCTGGCGCGCTCACAGCTACAATTTTTTTACCTTCATGTTTTAATTTTTGCAGGAGCCAAGTTAAATCTTGTCTATTCTTTTTTACCATTTCTCCAAATTCACGAAGTCGATTTATATCGAAAATATTGTGCTTTTCTTCTTCTACGATAACTTCCGCAACGGAGGATTGGATCGGATTGCAACCTTTTCTCCCAATATAAACTCGAATTGAACCACCGTGAATGTCTCGTTGTTCAACATTAAAAATCTCAAAGCCCATTTTATCAAAGAACTTGGTTAATGGTTTGATTGAGACGTAAGAAAGGTGCTCGTGATAGATGGTATCGTATTCTATTTTTTCAATTAGATGGAGAAAGTGGGGTGCTTCAAAAATAAAGACTCCATCATCTTTTAATAGAAGAGATATAGCTTCCATGAAGTTTTCAAGATCATCAACGTGTGCAAACACATTGGTCCCAGTGATAACCTTCGCTTTCCCCCAAGAACTTCTAATGAGTTCGGCAACTTCTAAACCAAAAAATTCGCAAAGAGTTTGAATGCCTCTTTTTTCAGCTAGTCTTACGATGTTACTAGCTGGGTCTACCCCTAAGATTCTAACGTTTAAATTTTTAAAGCATTCAAGTAAAACACCTACGTTGCTACCAATATCTATAACAAGATCATCCTCCGTTAGACTTAATTCTTCCTTTACTGTTTTAGCAAATTCCGTCCAATGTTCGTAACCGGCTTTTGTTATCGAAGATTCGTAGGGATAGTCATGGCGATATAATGTTTCAGGGGGGACGACATATCCTAGTTGAGCGTGACCGCATTCTACACAGCTAAAAACTTCAAGTGGGTAGTAAGTTTCGGGTTCATTCATCCCCTCAATTCTTAAAAAAGCATCTGCTGGTGGTGTAAAACCTAAATCGAGGAAACTCTCTAATTTTCTGCTGTCACAGAGGCGACAATGTCTCAATGTACCCATAAACGAATCTTCTTTTTTTAAATTTTCTTAAATAGTAGCTAATTTAACTAAGATGTTAATACTTATTAGTATTTGATGCATGGAAAATTAATAAGTCTCTCGGTATATGCAATTTTTGAATCAAAAGGTTTGAAAGGTCGTTTATTTCTCATTTAAAACCTAACTAGGAGAGCCTCAGTACATCTTTTCTGATTAATTTAGGGTCTCATTGTTGAGATGTGAGTCGATTATTATTGTTTGATAAAGATTAAATCGACTCGCTTCTTCTAAGACGGAAAAAGGGCCAAAGTCTTATCCCATAAAAGATTTTAAATATTGTCCGACATTCTCATCGTTAGTATTTTTAAGGTATTTTATAATCTGACTCTTCAACTCGTCTATTTCAAGATTTACCAAAGATTCTAAGTCAGTTTTCTTAGTGTCTAATTTTGACTTGCATTGAAGATTTTCAAGCCTTGTAATTCTCTGCAGTGTTTCGGCTAATCTCAATGACAATCCCTGCGCTAGTTTAAAATACAAGTCAGGGCATTTTTTCCGAGTAAAATTTTCTAACTGGGTAAATGGGACAATAAAAAGGTGGGAATCCTCATTGGCTATTAAGCTTGCTGTACGCTTTTGGTTAAGGAAGAACGACATCTCACCAAATGCTTCGCCCGGTGTAGAAATATTTGTCACAAAAAGATTATCGGATGTTACACTTATGCTGCCATCAAGCAGAATGAAAAGGTCTCTTCCTTCGGCACCTTCTCGACAAATTTGACTATTTTTTTTATAAAATTTTATGTATTTAGAACGGTCTTTCGCAGGTGAGCTGATCGCATCAATCGGTTGAAAATGCGAATGCAGGGAACCGTCTTTATATACTTCCAATAAGCGTTTTGACCGGATCAATTTTTCTAGATCTGGTAAATTCTGGTTTATCGAATATTCCAAAAGAAGGTCGACCATTTTTGAAAAACCGGTAGCCTGTCTTTGATATCTTCCTAAAAAACCAAGTGGTTTTTTACTTTTTTTAATCAGTTCTGTGGTAAAAAACTCGATGAGGCGAGCAAGGAAAATATTGGTATTATAACCGAATTTGTCATGATTCATCATCTCGTTTACCTGAGAAAATGAAATCGTTTCATATTTTCCATTTTGACTAAGAGATAGGTCAAAAAGCCGCAAAAGTTTTCTGTCTAAACTCGAACTAAGAAAGTATTCAATTGTTCCAATTACGATTTTGTCTCCAGGAAAAGTGAAGCTGAAATTTTCCCAGTTAACTTTAATTTCACCAGTCGTAACGATAAATGCAGAAGTAGAGTCGTCTCCCTTTGAATATAGTTTTATCATTCTAATGTCATATTAATGTGTAGTGAAATTATGGTTTAATTATCTTAGCCATTATTTCATTATTATTTCCTTTGTGTAAATCGAAAAATTTTGATCCAATCCAGCATGTTTTTTAATAAGAGTGGTATTGGTCGGAAGATAGTAGGTTTATTTGTAAGTTGAATAAAGTTTCAAATGGTTATTTCGCAGTAGCAACTAGCAGGTAATCAATACTGAGCGATTAAATATTGGGAAATAGCAGGATATTTCAAACAAGCTGTTGTTTTGTCGTCAATATTTACTTCGAAGAGACTTCTTTCCATTGTTGTCCGATATCACCAAAAAAGTAATAGGAATAGTTAATGAGGTTCTCGACTACTAAGATAGTAAGCTTATTTATTTTACTGACTTGTCATTTAGACATAGTTTTTGCGGATGACATTGCTAAGTTGTATTCCTCAACTGGAAAAGTTGAAGGTAAGATCGATTCATTATGGAAGCCGATTTCAGCAGGACAGGTTTTTACTGGAACTGATTCCGTGAAAACCGCAGAAAATAGTACTGCAGGAATTAAATTTCAAGATGGCTTTCTTTTAAGATTAAAAGAAAAAACTCAAATAGAATTTTCGAAGGCAGCGGCAAGGCAACCTATCAATATCGTCTCTGGTGCAAGTTACTTTTTTAGCCGTCAACCAGAAAGATTCCCAGAAATTAAAACGCCGCAGGTAAGTGCGTCAGTTCGCGGAACTGAATTTGTCGTTGAAGTGACAGGTGATGAAACTAAAATTTCGGTGCTACAAGGTGCCGTCCACGCGTACAATCAATTCGGGGAAGTTAATCTTGCAAAAGGGGAGCAGGCTATTACCAAAAACAATAGTGCTCCGGTTAAATCAATTTTAGTAAATCCACTTGATGCGGTACAATGGTCTCTCTATTTCCCAGCTATCTTTAGCATGGATGACTTTCCAGCTTTTGAGACTACAGCTAAGCCAGAGGGGATAGAAGCTTTAAAAGAAAATCGTTTTAGGGTAGCAAAATCACATTTTATTGGTAGCTCATGGACGGATGCAATGGGAAGGTCGTTAGCCCTTTATTATGAAGGTAGAGGTTCGGAAGCATTGCTCGAGGTTCGGAATGTCGAGAATGATATTTTGGATTTACAGTTATATAAGTCGGCTTTATTTCTATCCCTTGGAGATGTCACAAATGCTGCGGCAATACTAGGTAAAGTTAAAGATCGTGAAAAGTCTGCGAGCGTATTAGCTCAGTTAGCAATTGTGGACCTTGTTTTAAACCGCAAGGATCAAGCACGAGATAAGATCAATGAAGCGTTCAAATTAAATAGAAATTCTACATCAGCATTGTTAGTTAGTTCGTTCGTTCATCAATCTTATTTTGATCTCGATAGAGCCGAAATCGATATTAAGAAAATTTTAGAAATTAACCCAAATGACTTAAATGCAAAAGTTAGATACGCTGAAATTTTATTAGGTCTCGGAGAGATAGAGAAAGCCAGTGCCATTGTTGAAGATGTCTTATCATTTCAAAAAAATAATGAAAAAGCCCTAACGGTTCTTGGTTACATACTGTTAGGAACTTCTGAAACAGATGAGGCGATCAGTCACTTCAATAGTGCAATCGGAGCTAATGATACGTATGCCGCAGCGCATTTAGGTAAAGGCTTGGCACTCATTAGAAAAGGTGACCTGGGTACTGGTCGAAGCGAAATAGAAATTGCAACACATTTAGCTCCAAATATCTCATTGTATAGAAGTTACTTAGGAAAAGCTTTTTTTGAAGAAAAAAAAGAGAATCTTTCCGAAAACGAATACGATCAGGCAATAGTTCTAGACCCCAATGATCCAACTCCTTATTTGTATCGGTCGTTTTTGAAGCTTTCGCAACACAAACCGATTGACGCTTTAGCTGACATAGAGTCTTCGATCGAGCGAAATGATAATCGTGCAGTATATCGATCCAAGCTAATGTTAGATAAAGATGAAGCTGTTCGCGGAACTAGTTTAGGAAAAATTTATAATCGAATTGGTTTTAATGAATTGGCTAGAGTAGAGGCTATTAAATCGATAAACAAAGATTATTCAAATTACTCAGCACACTTTTTATTAGCTGATCTGTACCAAAATTCCAATCTTAATAGTAATGCACAAACCACCGAAAATCTTATTGGTAGATTATTGGTCCCAGTCAATTTTAATTCAAATGCTGTTGATTTGGTCGGGAGCCAAACTTCAATTAATGAGTATACGTCTTTATTTTCTAGACCTATTTCAAGATCTCGAGTTCTTAGTGTCGGTGATACTGCTACTAAAAGTATTGGCGGTGGTTTAGATCAAACTATTACCGATGAAAATTATGGTGTGCGTATTGGATATTTGGGTGAGTCGAAGGATGGTTTTAGGGAAAACGATTTTCAAAGACAAAATCAAATTTATACTCAAGGTCAATATCAGTTATTTGAAAATGATACTATCGTTTGGGATGCAACGGCCGTAAAAAATAATCAAGGTGACGTCGTTGTCGGCACCGATCCATACCTGGAAAATACCGGATTAAATACGTCGCTGGACAGTGGCTTAGTGAGAGGGGGATATCATCATAGTTTTAACCTTAATTCTCATCTAATCGCGCAAGCTTTCTATAATAAGGGACATTTCAAAAAAACAAATTTCAATGAAGGAAATAGGATTTCAGGCGTTAATATAACTAATAATGGAATATTGCAGAATTCCAACCCTTTTTCATTTGATGGTACGACTGCTGAATTCATTAGAACTGAAACTGATCTTTTTAGAGGTGACCTACAGCATATCTATGATAGTGAATATCTATCCCTTGTTTCTGGTGTCAGTATAAAAAACGAAAGATTCAATAACCGTGAGAGAGGGTATATCGCAGATGTTGGTTCTCGTGACATCCTAACTTTTTTAAATGGGTATAATTACACTTCCGCAGCGAACGTTAATGACAATTCAGAACGTGCTTATCTTTACTCGAAAATTAAACCTTTGGACTCCTTAACTTTTGATGTTGGCTTGAGTTATACCCACCTAAGCCTGGCTGAAAACCCTGATCTTGCACCTTTTACAAGTGAGGTGGTCAACAAGGAAGCTTGGGACCCTAAATTTGGTCTGGTATATCAAGTTGTCGAGAATCTTTCACTTAGAGCAAGCTTTACTAAATCTCTAGGACGAACTGAGAGAGGTGGAATCGGACCAATCGAACCAACTTTTGTTGGTGGTTTTAGCCAGCTCATAGATGGTGTGAGGGGTAGTGCGCAGGATCTGTACGCATTGGGGATTGATGCAAAGAACCCAAGTACTAGAACATACTTCGGAACATCATATCAAAATAGAAAGATTTCCTTGAATAGACCATTTTCGACTTCTAACCTCTCTTTAACAAGTGGAACGTTAGCGACAACGACAACTTTACAAGACGGAGTATTTTCAAGTGACGGTGATGAGGATCGAGTTAGTAGTTATCTTTATCAAATATTGGGATCACGAGTTAGCTTAATTGGTAACCATGACTGGGAAAATTTTAGCCAAGGTGTTTCACAACCCGACTTTGATACAAATAGATTTGTTTTGACGCTAAGATATTTTGATCCAAGCGGATTCTTTGCGTTTGGGAAAAACTCATGGCGCGATCAACGGATTTCTGGTTTAGGAGTGGACTCTACCAGCGATAATTTTTCAATCTCAGATGTTGGTTTAGGATATGAATTCGACAGTTTTCATGGATTCACTTCATTCGAATTCGTAAATATTTTTGATCAGGATTTTAGGTATTCTGCTATTCGCGACGAGGCGTTCTTATTGCCAAAGTTTGGTGCTGTTATGAAATTCTCGTATAATTTTTAGTTACGAAGTTTTTCATTATGCGCTTTTTAACTTCTCTTACTATCTCCTCTCTCGTTGCGATATTCTTACTTACTCCGTGGGGAGTCTCGTTAGAGAGGTTGTTTTATGATTCATATTTCATAAGTAGGGGAGTCAAAGATAGTGGCAAGGAAATCGTTATTGTTGCTATTGACGAAGCTTCTTTTGATGAGCTAGATATTAGATGGCCTTGGTCGAGGAAAATTCATTCGCAACTTATTGATACTTTGAAGCAACATGGGGCAAAGGTTCTTGGATTTGACTTGCTTTTTTCGGAAAGTTCAACGCATGAGGATGATCTCGCACTTGCCAGTAGTATTGATAGTTTTGGAAATGTTGTTTTAGTCAACGAGATTAGTCAGATTGTCGATCCTAATCACGGATTTGAGATGACGAAAATCGTCGATCCTGCTCCAATAGAAGAACTAACAAAGTCACCTTTAGCAGTCGGGTTTGCTAATATGATTTTTGACGAAGATGGGTTTGTCAGAGGGCTAAAGATTTTTCAAGAAGATGAAGAAGCGTTTTCTTTGAAAATAAGTAAACTTTATTCAGATAAAATACGTATAGATGATGACTTCGATGAAGGTAAAATCAATTTTGTAGGACCAACGCGTACCTTCGAAACAGTTTCTTATTATCAAGCGTTAGACCCAGAGCAATATCTGCCTAAAGATTTTTTCTTGGATAAAATAGTATTGGTTGGATTTGTACTGGCATCCCAAGCGAACATTAGTAATAGTGGTGTCGATCAGTATCCGGTTCCGTTCTCAAAGTTAAGAGGAGGGGCAATGCCAGGTGTCGAAATTCATGCTAACGCAATTGAAAATTTTTTAAATCACTCTTTTGTTAGATCTTATGATGTCGAAAAGAGTATTTGGATTGGAATCTTTTTAGGTATAGTTGGAGGTGGCTTATTGTTAACTACTAAGCCACTTTATAGTTTTTTGATTTTCATTTTGGTTGTACCTGCTTTTTGTGCTTTTGCGTTACATAGTTTTATTAATAATAACCTATATTTTTCAATTCCACTTTTTCTTACTCCTTTTGTGATTTGTTATATCTCAAGTCCTATCTTTCATTATTTTACTGCAAGAAAAGAGAAGGCTTATATAAGAAAGGCATTTTCAAAATATCTTTCACCGAGGCTTGTCACAGAGTTGATTAAAAATCCTGAAAAACTCGAGTTGGGCGGAGAAGAGCGAGAGGGTACAGTGATGTTTCTTGATATAGCTGGTTTTACCTCACTTTCAGAATCCTTGAATGCAAAAGAGTTAGTGGCGTTTGTTAATCTTTACTTAGGATCTTTTGCAGATATCATTATTGAAAATGATGGAATGATCGATAAGTATATAGGTGACTGCATAATGGCTGTGTGGGGGATTCCGGTCTTTGATGCGGAACATTCGGAAAAAGCTATAAATGCCGTTTTGCAAATTGGGGATAAATTAGATGAATTGAATTCCACGGACCAAAAGTTAAATAGTATAACTTTTAGAGTTGGGATAACTAGTGGCAATATGTTAGCTGGCAACGTTGGTGGAGGGACTCAATTTAATTATACGGTGTTAGGTAATGAAGTAAATCTATCTTCCCGCCTTGAGGCTTTGAACAAGTATTGGGGTACTATTACGATAGTGAGTCAACGTGCAGCAGAAAGAGTTGGTAAGAACTACATTTTCAGGAAATTAGACGTAGTTAAAGTCAAGGGACAGGACAAAGGCGAAACTATTTTTGAATTAATAGGCCGTCGAGACGAGGTTTCAAAAAAGATGGAAGAGGGCTTAGCCGCATTTGATAAAGCTAGTGAATTGTATCTAGCGAAAAAATGGGGAGAGGCGATAGATGCATTTAAGCGGGTTCAGCACTTTATTGAAGACGATGGACCTTCCCGAGTTTTTATTGATCGCTGCCAACAATTTATGATTAGTCCACCTCCTGATAGCTGGGATGGAATATTTGTAATGACTGAAAAATAAGACGCCGTATTTTTGACTTCTTTGTTTCGATGCAAATCGAATTTTTCGTTTAGGATTATAGCACGCTAATCACCGTCACCTTGTTTCATAAATCATTTTGGTATTCGTGGTGTTACTTGCAGTTTTTAGCATTACCCGGATAGAGCCTTAAAAAAAACTACAAATTGGGCACGTATAACATTGCGTATAATTTAAAGTTGAGGTCCAATTACTCGTCAAGGATAAATCCATCGTCCCCGCCGTTATCTCTGCGAAAGAGATCGCTTTAATAAGGCGAAAATTAGCATATCGTCTTTCTACCTGCAAAAACATGAATCTAGGAGTCGACCTAAAACGTGCTATTTATGTCAACCTTCACTGTCAGACATGGACAGGATTAGAAGCCGCGATGAAGTGCGATAGGGGGTTCCGTCGCACCAGCGCCAAGAAAGTCATATTTAATGAATAACGAGTATCGGCCGTGGGGGATGAGTAATCCTTTTTTAAGTAAAGTAAACTTAAATGCGCTCTATCCTCCATTATAACTGTCTAAAATTCTCAGCGAAAAGCGCTTCGTCAAACTTTTCCTCATTAGAGAGTAGGTCAAAGAAATTTTTATATTTAATAGCCGCATTCTCGCCAGATGAATCTGCAATCGAGCTAAGGGCCATGATTAACTGTTCTGCGATCTCGTAATTTGGATAGTGTTGGTCCTTTCCAAATATGATGATGTCTTTTTCCAAAACGGCCATTTTCTTTTGATCAAACTTATTATCAGTAAGATATGGTTGGACCTTTAACTGCAACGTTGATACTAGCTTTTGAATGTCTTCTTGCTTGATTTCAGTGTAAGAAAATTCTTCCAGCTTCGAAACCTGTGCATCCAACTCATTGTATAAATTTTTATTCAATCCTTTGAGAGCTACTTTCGTTAGTAAAACTGAAGATAGATTGAGTTTTAGAAGTCCACTTTTCCCATGATAATTTCTATCCTTCCATTGATCACTACTTAAGTCGTGATGACAACTATAGCAGTAGCTAAAAGCAAAGTCTGGTTGACGGTTAGATTTTAACGAGGCTTGGAAGTTGTTTAGGAATTTAATTGATCGAGTTAGTTGACCCATAATCCAGTAATCGACAGTCTTAATTTCGCCTTTTCTCGCAATATAGTCTTCATCGACTTTCCAGTGAGGAGGCGCTATCTGAGAAAACGTATCGAGCTCAAAAGTTAGTCTAGGATGACCGGCTGATATCAATTTATGAGTGACTTCGTTCTTACTTTCTCCGAGATGGCAGTTTAAGCAAATCTTACTTCTTTCCAATGGAGAGACTAAGTCGTTCATACCTTTTTTTAGGTTCTCCTCGTGAGTTATGCCTTTAACAGTGTGTGATTTGATCCAATTTGCCGAACTTCCATGACATGCTTCACATGTCACACCTTCGGTATCATACGAATCGTGACTTAATTTGTCGGTTTCAAGCGGGGATGTTGTGGTAGAGTGACATTTTAAACATTGGGTGTCGGTTGTAGGGTCACTTATTCCGAGGTTCAATCCAATGATTTTCGAATCTTGTTGATTCAGTGTTTTCCAAGCTTTTGAGTGTGAATCTTTTTTCTTCCAGACTATGTACTCATTTCCTAGTATATTAAAGTTCGTATTTTGTTTGCTGCTTCCATGGCAGTTTGAAGATGCGCATGATCCTGCACCTAAATATTCATTTTTTTTGAGTTTATTTTCTTCAGCTTGTGACGTAATTGGAATTACTAGCATCAAAAAAGTGAATTGAAGTCTAAAAAAAAGATTAGAAATAAATAGCTGGTTGGAAAATGCATTATAGTTTAAGTATTTATCCATCGCGTTCAATATAGGGTTCTTGATGAGTGAACAGTTAGAAACATTTGATGTAGTAATCATAGGTGCTGGTCCTGCGGGTCTTGCTGCTGCAACAAATGCTGCAATTCAAAATTTAAAGCATATCGTATTTGAAAAGTCTGAGCTTGCAAATACTATTTTCGAATACCAACTGGGTAAGTACGTGATGGCTGAACCAGCGAATCTACCTCTCCGAACCCAACTAGACTTTACAGCAGGCTATCGAGAGGAACTTCTGCATTCTTGGAAAGAGTCCATCGAAAAGTTTAATGTTAATATTCGTTATGATGAGATAACAGAAATAACTAAATCTAACGATATTTTTTTTATTAATGTAGGAAACGAACGTCTTACTGCAAAATCCGTTGTTCTTGCGATAGGTGTTCAAGGTACACCTAGGACATTAGGAGTAAACGGCGAAAATTCGACTACAGTAGCGTATACTCTCGCTGACCCCAAAGCCTTTCAAAATGAAGATATTGTTGTTGTCGGAGCAGGAGATGCTGCGATTGAAAATGCAATCGCACTGTCCGAATTTAATAGGGTAGTTGTAATTAATAGAAGCGGGGAGTTCCCGAGGGCGAAGGATAGCAACGCTCGAGCCATTTTGGATAATATCAGTAAAGAAAAGATAAAATGCTTCTACAATTCAAGTGTAAATGAAATTCTCGATGATAAAACTGTTAATCTAAATACACCAGATGGTCTAGTTAACATTCCGTGTAATAGAATTATTGCTAGGCTAGGAGCGATTCCTCCCAAAAAATTTCTTGAGACGATTGGTATAGTTGATAAAGAAGCTAAAGCCACCGCTTTTCCTAAAGTTGACGACAAGTATCAAACGATGGTTCCAGGTTTATACGCGATTGGTGCAATTATCGGATATCCTTTGATA
>CAYYIQ010000006.1:0-28765 GCA_964472005.1 uncultured Bdellovibrionales bacterium
AGCTTGACCAGTATCCAAAAAATTAGACCGTTTGCAACGAACAGCTGTACCGAAACAATAGATAAAGTTTGGGGGATAGAATAGAATAGAGCTGCGTCCCAAATGAAAGCGTTTACCAAAGAGACCCCTCCTAGGATTAAAAACGCTCCAAGTATTCCTGTTATCCATAAACCAGGAAGGATGAAGATGGTAATGCCCATTGCAATCATTTGTGAAATCAAATGATTAAACATTCCCCGACCAAAAAGCTCGTCAATTATTTCCATAAATTTTATCTGTATAGGATTCTATTTTTCTAAGGCTGATCTAAAGCACAAATGAGTTAAATTTGGAATTTAGCGCTTCCGACATTTATTCCCACAGGATCTACCTAGGTATAGTCTGCCGAATGATAAGCACGCTAGTCTACTTGCTTAAGATTTATCGCTATTTGATCCCGAAGACAAACATACACTACTTCAGTAGATACCACTTCTTTTCACCCTATTCTAACAGAAGCATCCCCAGATTAAGGTTTAGCCACTTCTTACAATGAAACAGCAAATACGAATCGGCAATTGAGAGTACATAAATAACCGTTTCAAATCTTTATCGAAAAGCTTATAGGTGCTATCTTACCAGCGAATAAACAAAGCTTTCCCAAATTAAATTTTGAGAGCTAGAGATATATAAAATAATCTCTAGCACGTTTTGTTATTATTTGAGATATTTTTAGTGCCTTAATAAATTTAAAAGTTGTAAAGTATGAGTGAAACGATAATTTATTCGATGATGAAAGTGGGTCGCGTACACCCACCAAGTAAAGTTGTTCTTAGAGACATTAGCCTCTCCTATTTTTATGGAGCGAAGATTGGAGTTCTAGGTCTAAACGGTTCAGGTAAAAGTTCTCTCTTGAGAATTATGGCTGGCGTTGATCAAGACTACACAGGTGAAGCACATTTAACATCTGGCTATACTGTCGGATATCTAGAGCAAGAGCCAGAACTACAGAAAGGTAAAACCGTTCGAGAGATTGTGCAAGAAGGCGCTGGCGAAACGGTTGCACTCCTGCAAGAATTTAATGAAATCAATGAAAAATTTAATGATTCTCCTGAGGGCGACGATTTAGATAAATTGTTAGCTAAACAAGCTACGGTAATGGAGAAACTTGATGCATGCGATGCTTGGGCATTAGACGACAGGTTAAACTTCGCGATGGACGCATTGAATTGCCCCGATCCTGACTCTTTAGTTGACCATCTTTCAGGTGGTGAAAGAAGACGAATTGCTTTATGTCGGCTACTAATTCAAGAACCCGATATTTTATTGCTGGATGAGCCTACAAACCATCTAGACGCCGAGTCCGTGCAATGGTTAGAGCATCACCTACAAAATTACAAAGGGACAGTTATTGCAGTTACGCACGATCGTTACTTCTTAGATAATGTAGCTGGATGGATCTTAGAGTTGGACAGAGGACATGGAATTCCCTGGAAAGGAAATTACTCATCTTGGTTGGACCAAAAACATAAAAGGCTATCTCAAGAAGAAAAATCAGAAACCAAGCGACAAAAAACCTTAGAAAAAGAACTCGAGTGGATCAGGATGTCTCCAAAAGGCAGACATGCGAAAGGTAAAGCAAGAATTAACTCTTATGAAAACCTCTTAAACCAGAAGAAAGAGGAACTCGTTAAAGACTTAGAGATATACATTCCACCTGGAAAACGTTTGGGAGACTTAGTAATAAAATCCGAAGGTGTCAGTAAGAGCTTTGGTGATAAAGTACTTTATCAAAATTTAAACTTCTCACTCCCTGCAGGAGGTATCGTAGGAGTAATTGGTCCAAATGGTGCGGGTAAAACCACTCTATTCCGGCTGATATCTGGTGAAGAGCAACCAGACACAGGATCATTTACAGTTGGCCCTACTGTCGATATTGGTTACATGGATCAATCCAGGCTTTCACTTGACCCTGAAAAAACAGTCTGGGAAACAATCTCAGGTAATCAAGAAGTAATGAACGTCGGTGGCTTAGAAGTAAATTCTAGAGCGTATGTCGCCAAATTTAACTTTGGTGGTTCAGATCAGCAAAAGAAAGTCGGAATGCTTTCGGGTGGTGAAAGGAATAGAATCCAACTTTCATTGCTCTTAAAAACTTGCGCAAACGTACTTCTACTTGATGAACCAACTAACGACCTCGATATTAATACCCTTAGGGCACTTGAAGAAGGCTTAGAAAACTTTGCGGGTTGTGCCGTTGTAATTAGCCATGACCGATGGTTTTTAGATAGAATCGCGACCCATATCCTTGCTTTTGAAGGTAATTCAGAAGTCGTATGGTTTGACGGGAATTTTAGCGAATATGAAGAAGATAGAAAACGACGCTTGGGTAAAGATGCGGATGTTCCTAAACGAATTCGTTATGCATCCTTAACAAGATAATGACAAACCATTTTTCTGAGAAAAGTTCATGAAGGATTTTGAAAAAAAAAATTACTATGAATTACTTCGTGTCGAGCGAGATGCTACTGAAGAAGAAATAAAGATCGCATTTAAAGAGATCGCTTTAGTATATCATCCCGACTCTAACTTTTTCTCAGAAATTGTTCCTGACTCCTCCCTTACTGAAACTGACATTACTCTCTTTAAAACGCTTACCTCTGCCTATCAGACGTTGAGTAATAAACAAAAAAGAGCAGAGTACGACGCAAAACTGAACAAAGAAGAGTTATCCAAAGGCATAAACAGTACAAACGAATGGATAAGACCCGACGGAAGAGCAGCAACTGTCACCGTTGATAAGACGGTCAGAAAAAGAGAACCTACACAAACGGATATTCAAATTCTTCAAAAACGTTACCAAGAAAGATCTCAGCATAATCTGAAAACTATGGCAGATATAATGCAAGAAGAAATTACTAACAAAAAAAGCAACAACTATCTCTTAATACTGTCTTCAATATTCGTCCTTATTGCACTAATCATAATTGCGGTCATAGCACTTTAATCGACGGTTTACTCAACCAAGAACCACCTCGTGTCACCACCGAAACAGCCCATCGGAAAAACCAAATCTGGGGTTAAAGAAATAAAATTTCAGAAAAATTTTTGCATCAAACGATTAAAAACGGCTTTTCGCTAGGTATTTCTCTGAAATTTCCCCTAAATAGCATCTAACCCTCTACTACCTTACCATCCATGTCGATAGCCTAAAGGTAACTTATCGGGGATTCAAAAACGTGCAAGACGATCTTAACGCAGAAATACTTAGGCTTCAGGCCGAAAACTCTAGACTTAAATCAGCTCTATCAAAAAGAATTGGAAATAGTAGCGATCTCGATAGTCAAGTTGACCTACTTGGGCACAACAAAGAACGCTTCTTCATGATCATTAACTCTATGAGTGATGCACTTTGTGTTATTGACGATTACGGACATATTACTTATGCAAATCCCGTAGCGATTAACCTACTAAAATTTGACATCTTAGTTGGCGAAAATTTTCTAAAGCTACTTCACACAGAAGATAAAAACAATCTCAAAAGCTTTATTGATAAGCCAAACTCTAACTCTATTGTAACAAAAATAAAGGATTCCGAAGGAACTCAAATTCCGATCAGAGCTTCTTGGTCATCCCTAATAGACGAGAATGGAAAGTTACTAGGAAAGATCGTTGTCTTTAACGACTTTAGTCTTGACCTTGAAATTCAAAATAAATTAGAAATGGCACGAGATCGTGCAGTCGAAATGAGTAAATTGAAATCGGAATTTTTAGCCACGATGTCTCATGAAATAAGAACACCATTAAATGGGATTGTTTCCTTAGTGACATTGTTAGAAACAAGTGAACTAAACGAGGAGCAACGCGAAGACATTGAGGACCTAAAAGCGTCATCAAATCAGTTGCAAGAAATTATTTCAAATATATTAGATTTATCAAAAATCGAAGCGGGGAAAATGTGCTTGGATTATCAAAAGTTTTCATTAAAACACTTATTGAGTGATATCTCCAAAATATTCTCCTCCCAGTTTGAACATAAAGAAGTACTTTTCATCTCGGAAATTGTTGGAGATTTGCCGCTCTATTTAAATGGAGACTATTCAAGACTAAAGCAAATTTTAGTTAACTTAATAGGAAATGCTATTAAGTTCAGTTTTTACAAGGGTTCTGTACTTCTACTAGTCAAAGGTAAATGCATAGAGGGAAATCTTTACAACATCGAATTTTCAGTAATTGATACTGGAATTGGAATTTCACGAAAACAAATTGATTCTTTATTTGTCCCTTTTGTGCAGGCGGATGGTTCCATTACACGTAATTTTGGCGGAACAGGCCTCGGTCTTTCAATCTGTAAAAATCTTGTAGACCTTATGGGCGGTAATATCAGCGCTAAAAGTAAAGAGGGAATTGGAACGGTTTTTTCATTCGATGTAAACCTCGAGATCCCAAATTTTTCTGAAGAATCGTTAACTCGCTTGAAAACCATTAGACGACAGACTCCGATAAAATCGCAAAATGATTCAACCATTCTAGTCGTGGATGATAATCGTATAAACTTAAGTACAACAACGCGGTTTTTGAAAAAATATGGTCATAAAGCATTGTCTGCAACATCTGGAGATGAAGCACTAGCAATTATAGAAAAAAATCAGATAGATTTAATATTACTAGATTTACACATGCCTAATATGAGTGGCTACGAGGTTACTCGATGTCTAAGAGAACTTGACATACCGATATCTAAAGTACCAATCATTGCTCTAACTGCGGACGCATTAGAAGGCACAGAAAAGGCATGTTTTGACGCCGGGTTTAACGGCTATGTTTCGAAACCGATTAACCATGTTGCACTAATTAAATTAATTGACAATTTAACATTTCATAACAAAACAGAATAAATAGGAGAAAATAAGAACTTGAACCCTTTAGAAAATAAAAAAATACTAGTGATTGACGATGCCAGACCTCCTCGCAAAATGCTTAAGCGACTACTGAATGACTACGGTTCGGTGGAGTTTTTTGAAGTTGATTCGATTAAAAATGCAAAAACAATACTGTCTACTGATACTTTTAATTTGATATTTTGTGACTATCGGTTGCAAGACGCAACTAGCAAAACCCTACTACTTTGGTTAAAGGCGACCGAAAATTCAAATGCGGAAACTCCAATCGTGATCATATCTTCAGATTTAGACAAAGAAAACATTATGGAAAGTAGAAGTCTTGGGGTCAAAAATTTCTTAGTTAAGCCATTTAACTGTGGAGATCTGTTTAATGTGCTTTCAAATAGTTTATCTTGGGATAAAAATAACAGAAACTCATTTGATCAATTTTGAATTTCAGCTAGCTTACTTTTTCGTTACCATTTATTGTTTTGTTCAACCCATACAAAATGTCTGCTAGCGTCCATTGACGAACAGGTAATTTCGGATCGACAATTCTTGCAGCATTCCTTAAGGCTTCAAGAAACTGTACCTCCCCATTAATATTGAGCCCTTTCGCTTCGACCCGTGCACGATATTGTTTAGATCGAAAGGCAACAGCAATGTCCCCTATCGAAAGCTTATCCGGTGAAACTGTTAAAGACCTTGAATGACTATCGGGATCGGATGACGTGATAAGACCTGCGTCTGAAAGAATATCTAAACACGTTCTCACTAATACCGGATCTGATCCCGTTTCGATCGCAATTTCACTTTCAGTTGGTACTAATTGACCTTTTGAAAACCGTACACCTATGACACATAGGATCCTTAAACCAAGGATACCTCCAATATCACCTAATTCACTCGCATATTTTTTTAATCCCGAAAGTACAGAAATGCTGCCCGCTTGGTATGAAACCTCAGCCCCAAACAAGACAACTACCCAGGTTAAGTATAACCAAAATAAAAAAAGCGGAAGAGTTACCAATACCCCATAAAAACTCTGATATGATGTGGAAGATCCGATATAAAAGGCAAAGAAGCGTTTCAACATTTCAAACAGGATAGCAGACACCAATGCACCTATCATTGCATCCCTTAATGCGACTCTACTTGCTGGCAATTTGTAGAACATGATTGTTAATGCCATAAAAATCGCTAAGACTGGAACTACGATATCCAGAATTGCGATAAAACTACTTTGCATTGCGATATCAAAGGCAGGTGAAGCAGTTACCCTAGCGTACCAGTAAAAAGAAACTAGTACTAAGAGCGGACCAAGTGTAGTAACGGCCCAAAAATTTATAATTTTAGATATAAGACCAAGCTTAGAGCTAACTCTCCAAACCACATTTAATGATCCTTCAATCGTATTGACTAAAGCAATCCCTGATATAACAAGTACCGGCAGCGATAATAGGCCAAGTTGAGTAACGACTGCAGCAAGTTCAGTCAAATATGCACCAAGTTGCGTATTCAAGTTTGCAACTAACTGATCGTTACCTTTCTGTGGAAGTAACTCATCTACTATTCTATTTAATTGCAATGTTACGAAGCCGGAATCGACGTTAAATGCGTTAAAGAAACCAAATATCAGAGCAGAAGCAGGAACTAATGCGAAAAGTGAAGAATACGCTAATGATGCTGCTCGCGAGAAACAATCGTCCCACCAAAATTTAGATAACGCACTTAGCAAAACATTTAGGATCCACTCAACCCCTCGGGTTAAGGTCTTAAATGCAATTTTAAAAGATCTAGCCATTCGTTGATAGTTTCATAGATGAAGTGGTTTTATACAGCCACATTAAGATTAAAGGTTGATACGATAGATTCTATTTCAATTATGAAATTTTTGCACTCAATTTTAACAACGAAACGTATGATCCTTTAGACAGTTAGAAGAATAAGATAATAACCCTCTGTTGATCAGCTCAATTAATCAAATGACAGTTGAATTGATTTAAAAATGTTCTTTTAGGTAAATTATGTACTAGGCAGCTTCGTTCAATTCAGCTTTTTTAGCTTTCTTTTTTTGATATTCTGTTGCTAGCTGTCCACAAGCAGCACTAATATCTTCACCCTTTGACCATCGAATACTCGAATTCAACCCAGCAGCGAGTAATTGCTTTTGCCAGTAATAAACACGTTCCGAACTAGGAGGCGCGAAGCCTAATCCCGTATTGGCATTATAGGGAATCAAATTAATTTTTGAAGGAATATCTTTAATGATAATTGGTAAGCGTCGTAGGTCTTCATCAGTATCATTAACACCCGCAAGCATCACATATTCAAGTGTAATTCTTCGACTTGGCTTCAAGGGGTAATTTCTGAGAGCTTCAAGCAGAGATTCTAGTAGCCATCTCTTATTGATGGGCATAATCTCTTCTCGAATTTCATTCGTTGTCGCATTCAAAGAAACAGCCAAATTTGCCCGTGCCCCACTGTCGCCAAATTCTTTAATTGCCGGTACAAGCCCAGACGTAGAAACTGTAATTTTCCGTCCTGAAAAATTTAGACCTAATCTATCGTTCAAAATTTTTACTGCAGTAATGACGTTGGTTTTGTTATGTAATGGTTCACCCATCCCCATAAAAACTATATTTTGAAAAGTTTCATCCGGTCTACTTAACGGATTTTTCAAAACATCCTCACGAACTGCAATCACTTGGCCTACAATTTCAGCCGCGGTTAAATTTCTCTTTAATCCCATCTGCGCAGTCTTACAAAATTTGCATCCGATTGCGCAACCGACCTGAGAAGAAACACAGAGAGTGTATCTTTTAGGCTGACAAATCAAAACTGATTCGATTTCCGACCCATCTGACAATTTAAACAAATATTTCCTTGATCCATCTTTAGATTCAAGAGAGGTTGTTTTTTCTAGCCTGGAAATACGGAAAGTCTTTTGAAGCTCTTCTCTGAAGCTTTTTGAAAGATCTGTCATTTCGGAAAAGTCACTCACCATTTTTCGATACAACCAGCTAAAAAGCTGCTTTGATCTGAAAGAAGAAACTTCGAAATGTTCTTGGAGAAGACGTTGAAGGCCTTCAATATCATGACCAATAACATCAATTCTTTCTGGAATACTGTCAATGACCATAACGATAGAAAGCCTAAATAATTTTACTCGTTCTTACAATTCTGGAAAAAAGAAGTTAATTTCTTTTTCAGCATTTTCTAAGCTATCGGAACCATGAACAGTATTTGCCTCAATACTTTCGGCAAAGTCAGCACGGATTGTACCAGGCTTAGCTTCCTTTGGGTTAGTTGCACCCATGATATCGCGATTTTTAATTACTGCATTTTCGCCTTCCAATACGCTAACCAAAACTGGTCCCGAAATCATGTAATTTACCAAATCATTAAAAAATGGTCGTTCTTTATGAACTTCGTAAAATGAACCGGCCAAATTTTTGTCCATTTGAATCATTTTCGCTGCAACTATCTTCAAACCTTGATCTTCGAATCTAGTCAATACTTTACCAATTACGTTCCGTTTTACGCCATCCGGCTTGATAATTGAAAGTGTTCTTTCTGTCGTCATACGTTTTTTCCTTCTTAATGTTAACTATTTTGAAATCAATTTTGCTATTTCTTTACCCATATCAGCAGGAGACTCAACTGTACTGATGCCAACCGCTTGCATAGCTTTATATTTATCTTTTGCTGTACCTTTCCCGCCACTTATAATGGCTCCGGCATGCCCCATTCTCCGACCTGGAGGTGCGGTAGCTCCGGCAATGAACCCGACGATTGGCTTTTTACAGTTACTTTTAATCCAATCACAAGCTTCTTCTTCAGCAGTTCCACCAATTTCACCAATCATGACGATCGCATGTGTCTCAGCATCATTTTCAAACATTGTTAAGCAATCAATGAAATCTGTGCCATTTAAAGGGTCTCCGCCGATACCAATACATGTAGATTGACCAATATTCAAACTAGTCAACTGACCAACAGCTTCATACGTCAAAGTACCTGATCTTGAAACTACACCAACATTACCTTTAAGATGAATATGACCTGGCATAATGCCAATTTTACATGCATCAGGAGTAATGATCCCAGGACAGTTTGGACCGATTAGCCTAGAATTAGAATTCTTGAGGTATGACTTAACAGCCAACATATCTTGTACTGGAATTCCTTCAGTAATACAGACTATTAACTCAATTCCTGCATCGGCAGCTTCGATAATAGAATCGGCTGCAAATGGTGGTGGAACGAATATCATCGAAGCCGTCGCCCCTGTTTCGTTTACTGCCTCAGTAACAGTATCATAGACATCGAACCCTTCAATCTTACTACCACCTTTTCCGGGAGTAACGCCGCCAACTAGCTTCGTACCGTATTTTTTACAGGCTAACGAATGAAATAGACCCGACTTGCCGGTAATTCCTTGGGTTATGACCTTAGTATTTTTATCAATTAGAACTGACATTTAAATTTTCCCCTTTATTTTGCTACAGCCTCAACAATTTTCTTAGCGGCTTCGTCCATATCATCAGCAGGTATGATTTTTAATCCTGATTCTGCAAGTAACTTTTTACCAATTTCAACGTTGGTTCCCTGAAGTCTAACGACAACTGGGACTTCAAGTTTCAGGCTCTTAGCGGCTTCGATAACGCCCTCAGCAATAATGTCGCATCGCATAATCCCACCAAAGATGTTCACAAATACACCTTTTACAGCATCATCTTTTAAAATAAGTTCAAACGCTTCTTTGACCTGTTCTTTAGTTGCTCCACCACCAACATCTAAAAAGTTAGCCGGCTCTCCACCTGCTTGCTTAATGATATCCATCGTGGCCATAGCTAAACCGGCGCCATTTACCATGCAGCCAATATTCCCTTCGAGCGCTACATAGTTAATGCCAACCTCAGACGCTCTTATTTCACGCTCATCTATTTCATCGTAATCTAAGAAGTTAAAGGCATCTTTTTGTCGAAACAATGCATTGTCATCGATGCTCATTTTAGCATCTAGGCAAATAAATTCACCGTCTTTAGTTTCGATTAACGGATTGATTTCAAGCATTGAACAATCCAAAGCTCGAAAAGCTGTATACAAAGATTTCAATAGCTTTGAAAATTTTCTAGTTTTGTCCGATGACAAACCTAAAAACTTAGCAACTTTCCTCGCATGAAATGGTTGAAATCCTGATTCAAAAGAAACAGGGCAATTTAATATTTTAGAAGGATCCTTTTCCGCGACTTCTTCAATTTCGACTCCTCCCTCTTGCGACGCAATAATTGAAATACAACCATTATCACGATCGACAATCAAGCTGAGATAATATTCTTTTAAAATATCAGCTCCTGCTTCAACTAATACTTTTTTAACCAAAACCCCTTGAGGTCCTGTTTGCGGGCTAACTAAAGTCATGCCAAGAATTTTTTCAGCATTTGCTTTCGCATCTTCTGCACCCTTAGAGACTTTTACACCTCCAGCCTTACCTCTACCGCCCGCGTGAACTTGGGCCTTCACTACGCAAACAGCACCGCCCAAATTTATCGCAGCTTTTTGAGCCTCTCGCGGAGTATATGCAAGAAAACTACTTAAAACAGGAACACCAAAATTCTTTAACAAAGTTTTGGCTTGATACTCATGTAAATTCATTCTTTACCTCAATCTATTATTAAACTTATATATTAAGAAACAAGTTGGTTAATTTATAAAAGACCAACTAGCTCTTTAACTGCAGCAGCACTAACATCCAATTCTTTCTTCTCACTATCTGTCAGATCAATTTCTATAATTTTCTCAACTCCCTTTGCACCGATAAGCGCTGGCGCACCAATATACAAGTCTTGGTAACCATACTGCCCCTTAAGCATTACCGCAGACGGCAAAATTCTTTTCTGATCATTTAAAAAGCTAATAGCCATTTCTATCGCCGATGCTGCTGGAGAAAAATATGCAGATCCGGTCTTCAGTAAAGAAACAACTTCCCCACCTGCCCCACGAACTCTTTTTTCTATTTCCGTTAATCTTGCATCAGATACGAACTTAGAGATAGGAATTGCGTTGACTGTAGTATGAGAACGTACTGGAACCATTGTATCACCATGTCCACCTAGCACCATTGCATTGATCGAAACTGGAGATACTCCAATCTCTTCGGCAAGAAATGCTCGGTAACGTGCGGAATCCAATACACCAGCCATTCCGACAACCATTTCTGGTGGCATACCAGACTCTTTTTGGCATAGCGTAACCATCGCATCCAATGGGTTCGAAATCACAATTACAAACGCCTTTGGCGCATTCTTTTTAATCCCTTGGGCGACGGACTTCATGATGCCTGCGTTAGTATTCAGAAGATCATCACGGCTCATACCAGGCTTTCTAGCGATACCCGCGGTTACGATGCAAACATCAGCATCTTTAATATCTTCATAGGAGTTCGTTCCTTTTATGGAAACAGAAGAAGCTAAGACTGGAATAGAGTGGCTGATATCCAAAGCCTTGCCTTGAGGTAGGCCTTCCACCACATCAAATAAAACAATGTCACCTAATTCTTTAATTGCAGCAAGATATGCAAGTGCACCACCAATATTTCCTGCGCCAATGAGAGCAATTTTTCTTCTTTCCATTTTTTAATAACCTATTCAAATTTATTGTTATAATTAAAGAATCCGTAGCACCAATTTCTCGATAACAGATGCCCTAACCGGACGTTTTACTCGGCTACATCCTTTCGGCGATCCCCAGTTAAAAATTTAATTTACGTGCGAATCTTACCATGTACGACAAGTTTCTAAAAAGCTTTAGATGAAATTAATATCCGTTCAACACCAAGCATAAGTCTCTGTAACTTATATACATTTTATCCGCAACCAAATTAAATGTTTAATTGCAGATTAATTTTCAATTTAAAACTCAATAAAATCCTCCGAAATTCCGAAAAACCAATAAGGATTAAGCATCTTATCTAACAAGTTTATTGCATTTTTGGAGTTGAAATGACCTGGGAAAAACCTTTTATCATTGTAAGAAGAAAATGTGGCGAAGCAATTGAAATATTGCATCAAACAGACACTCTCAAGATGGCCAGATACTGGCTGCAAAACCTTGCTCAGGTCAACGATGCCATTTTCACTACATCCAGTCATACTCATTATAAGGGGGATGGCACACCCACCTATATGTGCCATTTAGTAAATAACAGACGAATGGAATACAACAGTGGAGAATGGAGAGTTCTCGTCGGACTAGACCCAAAATCCGACGAATCAGAGTTCAAATTTAGACAAACCTCAATTATTGATATCTCCAAAGATACGGTAGAAAACGAAACTCAACGAGAGATTTTGAACTTGCTTAACATGAACGAGAAGCAACTTAGCATTTTATTATCAAAGGTTGCTACAAATTCAAATTGGCAATCATTTCTAACCCTTGAGAATAAAAGCATGTATTTGGTTTCGTTGAACTCAAATTCAATGTCACCCCTAACTATATCTCTCAATAAGCAAGACCTCTTGAATATTGAAAAAAGTGAGAATTCGAATCTTAAATTCGTAATAACTCCCAGAACCGTGCTATGACCTTAGGATAAAACCATCTCATTAAGTTTATGACAGAAATATCACCTAAGAATTCTAGCAATTCAAGAAATCAATTCGGACTTTTAATTTACGACGCCACTAAGCGCTTTGTGGACATACTTGGTTCATTAGCGTTACTGGTATTCGCAGTCCCAATAATGATTTTACTTTCGGTGTGCATTAGAGTTTCCTCAACTGGGCCAGCGATTTACTGCCAAAAAAGATTAACTACCCATGGCCGCGTTTTTACGATTTTCAAATTTCGAACAATGGTTTGTGACGCCGAAGCAAATTCCGGCGCCGTCTGGGCGAAGAAGAAAGATCCACGCGTTACCACATTAGGTAGATTTATGAGGAAGACAAGGTTAGACGAACTTCCACAATTAATAAACGTTCTAATTGGAGACATGAGCTTGATTGGTCCCAGACCTGAAAGACCAGAATTTGCAATGGAGTTGCAAAAAGAATTCAGTTCCTTCAAAAAACGTTACGAAGTCCCTGCTGGTCTAAGTGGACTAGCACAGGTTTCAGCGAACTATGCAGACTCGATGGACTCGTATAAAACTAAACTGTCATACGATTTAATATACGTTCAAAAAAGATCTCTACTCTTAGATCTTAAAATCGCTTTGAAAACCATTATAGTAATCTTTACAGGAAGCGGAGCTCAATAACGTTTATCTACGAACGAGACTCCAACAGCATTATCAATGACAACCGATAATGGAGGAGCCTGCTCGTTTAGATCTAGCCAGAGTTTTGTACGAACCAGGAATGGAATTTAGCCATCCCTTCTTCAAAACTTGTTTGCGGATTATAACCAAGTTTCTCCTTAGCATTATCAATACATGCATTCGTTAAATCTACGTCACCTGGCTGTGGTTCCATTTGATTGATTTCTAACTTTTTACCAACAGTTTTTTCAACAATTGAAATGGCTTCGTTTAAAGACACCGTTGCGGAGTTTCCTAGATTAAAGATCTCAAAATCAGAAGGCTTGTTGATCGCATTAACAAATCCAGAAACAAAATCTTCAATGAACGTGTAGTCCCTACGGGTTTCACCATCTCCAAATTTATTTATCGTTTTCCCATTAATACAGGCGTCTAAAAACAACCATGGCGCCATATCTGGTCGACCTCTTGGACCGTACACAGTGAATGGTCGAATAACTGTCATCGGCAATTTGTATAAATGATGATAGGTAAAAGCTAAAGCTTCTGAGGCTTTTTTGGTAGCTGCATATGGAGAGATGGGCCGATCTGTTGCCGAATCATTCTCCTTAAACGGAATTTGTTTAGAATTTCCGTACACCGAAGAAGAAGAGGTCAATACAAAATTTTCTACTTGATGCTTAACTCCAAGCTCAAGCATATTCAAACTACCTTTTACGTTAACCTCTTCGTATAGTGCAGGATCTTTGATCGAAGGCCTTACACCAGCACGTGCGGCGATATGGGCTATCTTAGTTATTTTACTACCTACTAACGCCTGTTCACACTGCTCTAGATTTCGAATATCACATCTGTGAAAAGAGAAATTTGGAAAACTAGACAGCACTGCTAAATTTCGTTTTTTATTAGTTAACGGATAATAATCATTCATTTCATCTAGCCCGATAACTGTTTCACCCTCGTTCAGAAGTTTTTCACAAACGTGTGAACCGATGAAACCTGCTGCGCCCGTAACCAAAATTCCTGTTTTTTTCACAATATCTACTTTTAAATCCGTCTTCGTTTATATTAATTTTCTATCTAAAAAGGCGATCGACATTCAGTAACTCTCAAGGTTCTAAACGATGGTATTTCTTAATTTTTTCAAAAAGTTTTTGCTTAGAATCACTGAGTACAAACACTGCCCAATATCCAGACAATACTTGAGAAACTAAACAATAATTACCGTCAATCAGAGTGTAGATTAACAGAACTCTGCATTATCCTCAACAGACAACCCCAATTCTTTTTTGCTATACATTTAAATAACTTAATGGATAAAAGCTCCAAAGAGAAAATGAGATATCTTCAATCGCAAGATTTCAGTTTCGATTCTGCGATTTGTTTCACCGTTCTAACCATTGAGGTCAAACCGAGCCCCTTACCCATCGAAAGATTCTTTCCAAAAATTCTATACGCTATCTCTTCTGAAATGTTAACGACTTCAGAGATTGCTTCTCCATTTAAGGTCGATCCCAAAATGTAAGCTAATGCTTTTGCTGAAATTCCTTGCGGGTTTTCAACATCAAAATAAAAATTTAAAGTACCGTCCGAGTTTGTCACAGGAAAAACGTAGGCCTCTGATTCACAGGCTGGTATTTTATTTATCTCAGGATAAGGTTTGGTCGCTATCGACGTTGGGACAGGATCAAATTTTTCACCTAACTCAATCAACAACTCCATCCGAAGTTGAAAATCTTCATATTGATCAAGTTCTTCTAAAAACAAGTTTAACTTTTCTGGAATTTTTCCCATTGCTATTACTTTTCAATTGGCACGCCAACCAAATTTCCCCATTCGGTCCAACTGCCATCATAATTTTTAACGTTTTTGAAGCCCATCAAATAACTGAGAACAAACCAAGTCAAACTACTTCTTTCACCGATCCGACAATAGGCAATAATTTCGTCATTAGCTTTAAGGCCACATTGATTTTCATAAATTTCCTTAAGCTCTTCCACCGTTTTAAAGGTACCATCCTCTGAATTAACTGCCATTGCCCAAGGTACATTTTTAGCGGTTGGGATATGTCCACCTCTCATCGCTCCTTCATTTGGATAGCCTTCCATATGGAGTTTAGAACCATCAAATTCTTGAGGACTCCTTACATCAACTAATTTGCCAGCTTTATTAAGGTGATTTAAAACATCATCACGCATCGCTCTTAATGTGGAATCGTCTCTTTCTGGTGCATGATAATCAGTGCGGTCGTAAGTGGGTCGACTTTTGGTCAAATCTCGCCCTTCATTTACCCATTTCAATCGACCACCATCAAGAATCTTAGCATTGGAATGACCAAACAATTGGAATATCCAAAATGCATAGCATGCCCACCAGTTACTTTTATCGCCATAAAATATGACTGTAGTATCCTTTGTAATTCCTGACTTTGAAAGTAGTTCCTGGAAGCCTGATTTATCCAAATAATCACGAAGTACAGGTTGATTAAGATCTTTTATCCAGTCTATTTCGATTGCACCAGGGATATGCCCGGAAGTATATAGTAATTGGTCCTCGTTAGACTCGACAATCCTAATAGATGGGTCATTTAGTTTCTCTGCTAACTCTTCTGTCGAAATTAAATATTCGGGTTTAGCATATCCCCTATTCTGAATACTATTCATCATACTTCCTCTATCAAAAATGTTATTCCTAAAAAATTTTATCTATTTCGACTATGGTCAAGTTTCTAAACTTCAAACCGATCAATAAACAAATAATTACAACCGCCTTAAAACAACTCACATTAAGGTTACCAAATCTATGGACGTCATCTATATCAATAATTTACATTTATTAAAATACTACCTTAAGAATTGGGATATTGATGAAAAGAACCTGCCAAATAATCATCAACCTCCAAAGAGTCTTTTATCACATGATATGTAACATCCCTTACCATACTCTAATCATCTAAACTTCCCTAGTTATTTTAACTTGTAGAATTCAAGGTAAGACGCAATGGACTTGTTCAGAAACACTCATTCAATAATAATTGGCCAAACAACTGATTACGATTTATTTTCTCTGTAAATATAATTCAACTAATGTTATAAATAGTCACCATTATACTTCGTTTATCTATTAACATTTAAATTACAACTTAGAACCAAGAACAAATATGGCTCGAACACCTTCAAATATGCTACCGCTTGGCACAAAAGCACCCTCCTTCAAACTATTAAACACCATCAACAACAACTTAGTTGAAATAGCAGATTTGCAAGTGAACAAAGGTCTATTGGTTATGTTCATTTGTAATCACTGTCCCTTTGTTAAACATATTGAAAACGAGATCTCAAAAATTGGTGAATTTTGTCGAGAGAATGATGTTTCCGTTGTCGCAATTAGTTCAAACGATATTGAAAATTATCCAGAAGACTCACCAGAAAAAATGAGCGCCTTTGCAAGTTCAAACGGCTTCAACTTCCCATATCTATATGACGAGACACAAGAAGTTGCCAAATCCTATGACGCAGCGTGCACACCCGATTTCTATTTATTTAACGGAGATTTAGAATTAGTTTATCGCGGCCAACTAGATGACTCGAGACCGGGAAACGACATTCCAGTTACCGGCTCTGACCTACGAAGAGCAATATCGTCTCTCGTGAATGACTTACCTATTTTCGAGGATCAACAGCCTAGCTTGGGTTGTAATATTAAATGGAAATCATAAAAAAGGGTGAAATCCAAAATCTTGTGCTCGAAGGTATCATTCGCTCTTTACAAGAAATATCAATAAAAATTTATTCTATAATATGCCGATAAATAGCAAATTTGAAAATGGACTCCTACGATCCCTTAGTGCCCAAATTAATAAAGGTATTTTAACATTCAGTGCTGCTTCCCTTACAACATCAGCGATCTTCATGACTCCATTATCCGCAGATTCAACATGCCCCACCGCAATAATTGAAATTTCTAACGACTATTTAAGTGAAATTGACATCTACAACATTTCACCAGAGTCCGAATCAGAGCTGCTGTGTGGAATCGTGACTGGAACTAGTGCTCAAATTTCCTCTCTTCTTAAAATTCCCGTAAATTTCAAACCGTCAGTAAGTGTTTTAACATCGAAGGAATTTCAATCTGAAACTGGCGCGCCTTCTTGGTCGCAAGGAATATTTATTGATGGAGTAATTTATGTTTCAGGGTCCAGAATAAAATCTATGGATCAGGAATTCCGGTTGATGATCAAACACGAAACCTTTCATGCGTTTATTTACAATATCTCTGCCTTTGAATTACCCGCCTGGTTAGAAGAAGGGCTTGCGCAATTAATTTCAGGTGAAACTAAAGAACAAGGCAAGCGTTTCTACAAGCCTGGAAGATCCCGTCCAAAGCTTAAAAATCTAAGATCAGACTTCCACAAACTACCGAAGCATTTGGTGCTTGATGCATACGACTATTCGCTGTTAGCGGCCAGACACTTAGTTGCGTTAAAAGGTTTTGAAAAAGTTGGTGAATACCTTCTGAAGATTACGAACGGTTACTCTAGCGATGAAGCGTTTATAGAAACCTTTGAAATGACAGAATCAGAATTAGAAAAGTCTATTAAGACCTCATCACTCGACAGGTCAAATGAACCAAAGAGGGCTTCAGAAAATTCACGACTATCAAAAGGTCTAAGATCCCCCACACCTTCTCCAACACCTAAGTAGCGAACTGGAATATTAAGCTCATCCTTGATGGCAATAACAATTCCACCTTTTTGTGTGCCATCCAACTTTGTTATCACTAACCCTGTTAATGACGTTGCAGAGTTAAATTCCCGAGCCTGACTCAACGCATTTTGACCTGTCGAACCATCCAATACGAGCAGCGTTTCATGCGGGCTTCCAGGAGACAATTTTGATATCACATTAGTAATTGACGAAAGCTCATTCATTAAATTAATTTTATTATGGAGCCTCCCTGCTGTATCGATGAGAACGATATCAATGTTTTCGTCCTTAGCTCTTTGAATTGCTCGATAAGCGACCGTCGACGGTTTTTCGCCATCGGCGCCTTTCTCTATTAATGCCCCAGCTCGATCACACCATACTTCTAGTTGACCAGTTGCAGCTGCCCGAAAGGTATCACAGGCCGCAATTAATACATTTGCGCCTTGTGCTCTAAATTGAAATGCCAACTTTCCAATCGTCGTTGTTTTACCTGCACCATTTACCCCAACCACCATAACTACTTTTGCGTTCCCCTCTACTTTTTCAGGCTCAATTTCTGGTTCTTCTGGGTATTCTAAAATGGAAGTAATACGATCTTTTAATGCATCTTTAAAAGTCGATAAAGAAAATTTTCTCTCAGTGTTCTCTTTAAACTCCTCGGATAATTCTTTTACTAGTTTAGTACTAGTACTCACACCGATATCACTTTCGATTAATAATTCCTCAAAAGACAGGAAGAAATCGTCCTTTTTACTTTCTTTCTTCTGAACTAGGCTTTGCAACTTTTTCCAAATTGCCAGTCTACTTTTAGAAAGCCCTTCACTCAGCTTTGGAAATTCTTCGGAAGTCTTTTTTGAATTTAAATTCTCAGACGTTTCGCTAATTGATTGAGATGCTGTGATCTCGTCCTGAAGTGCGCTACCTTCTTCGAACTGAGAGGTTCCGAATGTCCTATGTTCTTTCCTCGAATTAAGAAAGGAAAGAACTATTGAGGTCAACACCATTAAAAGTCCGAGAATCGCAAGGCAAACCTTACCCTCGAAACTCATAATAAATTCGTCAAAGTAGAAAATAAATTCTGACACTATCGGCCTTGTTTAAAATACATTCGATTTTATCAATTATGCGTTCGCCATCATGCTATCAATTTGTTTTTCAGCTTCATCCAACGAGACTGAAAGCGCAGTAGTCACACCGCTTTCCTGCATCGTAATACCAATTAATCGATCGACAGCCTGCATGGTTATCTTGTTGTGAGTAATCACTAAAAATTGAGTTCTATCAGAAATTTCTTTCAAAAGATCCAACAACTTGACCAAGTTCGCATCATCAAGTGGTGCGTCGATTTCATCAAGGACACAGATCGGACCAGGGTGATGAAGAAACATCGCTACTAACACTGCAATTGCCACCAAAGCTTTTTCGCCTCCGGACATCAATTCCATTGTCGTGATTTTTTTGCCTGGAGGTCGAACAATAATCTCGACTCCACTTTGCAATGGATCTTCTGGATTCAACAATTCAAGGTGTCCTGATCCTCCTGAAAACAACCTCGGTATCAACTCCTTGAATTTCGAATTAACTGCAGTAAAGGTATCTAAGAATCTAATTCTTGATAATTCCTTAAGCTGTTTGATTGTCTTTTCTAAAGTCTCTTTGGCTAAAGTTAAATCCTTATGCTGGGTAGACATCGATTCATAACGAGTTTCTTCTGC
The DNA here is from genome assembly GCA_964472005.1 of uncultured Bdellovibrionales bacterium. Lineage (GTDB taxonomy): Bacteria > Bdellovibrionota_C > UBA2361 > SZUA-149 > DAOLCO01 > CAYYIQ01. The sequence goes on from CAYYIQ010000006.1 coordinate 19,550, forward strand.
ATCACAAAGCTCTATAGATTGAGGATCGACTTCCCCTTCTCTCTCCAATTTCTTTCTCAAAGAAGTTGAGGTTTCGGTTAACTCCTTAATCAAACTTTGCAACTGATCAGCTTCGACATGACCCGCATCTACATCTGGCAAATCATCGATTAACATCTCTGGGTAGTACCGAGCAAAGTCTTGATTGAGCATATCCAACTCGATTGTGGATCTATCTCTTTGAGATTCGAATGTTCTTAGCTTTCGATCAAAATCTTCAATCTGCTTTCTCAAGTTGGCTAATTCAATTTTAAATTCAGCTAATTCTTGGTGTCTTGAAAGTCTAATATTTTCTTCGGATTCAATAATAGTTTCTAATTCTTGAATTCTCAGCTTTCTATCATGACTTTCTTGTGACCCGAGTGCCTCACTTACTTCTGAAACGACTCTGAGAATCTCATTTCTCTGATCAACAATTGAACTAAATTTTTCTTGATAACTTTCAAGAGTGAGGGAAATTCTTTCACGCTCTGAATTAGCCTTACTTATCCTTTGATCGATATTAGAAATATCCGAATTCGCAAAAGCTAACTTTCTCTCAACTTCAGTTACTCTAGAGCTACTTTCTCGTTCATTATCACGAAGTTTTTGGCGTAATTTATGTTCTTGCTCTCGCAATTCTTGATAGTATTTTTTCTCTTCTTGCCCTTGTAACTTTAGGAGATTAGAAATTTTACGTTGATTGTCAGCAAGTTCGCTTCGATCTTTGTACAAAACTTCAAGTTCACTCGAAATAGAACCTAACTCAGCCTCTTTGGTTGCAAGTTCGCTTCGTATTTCTGTACAAATATTTTCTTGTTTTTCTTCTTCAACTAACAATTCAGCTTTACGGCGAGTGAAAGAAAAATGTAAGCCTTCACCTTCTGTAGTGTACCAACCCCAAGGCGTAATAACTTCACCAGATTGTAACACAATAGTGTAACTTTTATTATCCTTACCATCTAAATGGTCTTTGAAAATTTTAGCCGATGCAAGATCAGTCGCCAACCAAACATTACCGATAAGTTCTTCAATAATATTTTTGTCGCTTTCGTTAAAACTAACTTCTTTAATTAACTGACGAACCCCCTCAAATGACATATCTACACTATCTTGAGAAACACTTACATTAGAGTTCTCTTCGATAACACCAATACGTGTCGCCTTTCCATGCTTATCAAAATAAGAACTTAATCTAGAGAATGAATCATTTGAAACAAGGAAGTTTGCTTTCTCTCCTAACACTGCATGCACAGCTTTTTCCAACTCTTCGGGAATTGTTAACAACGATAAAAATACCCGATGTTTAAGATTTGCACTATCAGTGGAATCCAATACTTCACTTGAGGTTGCTGACACGGCATGCGAAGCCAATGAACTCAATTGTTTTTCGATTGCAGCAGATTCACTCTTCAGTTTTTCAAGTGTTTTTTCCTCAACTCGCAATCGTCTTTCAAGTTCTCGTCTTTCATTCTCCTTAGCAGACTTTGTTTGCTCTATCGCTTTAAGATTTAAAAGTTTACCTTCTAAACTTTCAACTTTATTTGAAAGTTCTAATAATTCCTCCGCAACTTTTGCAAGTTCCGGATTATTATTCTCTGAACTTGAAATAGATTCTTGAAATAATCTTATTTCTTCGGCATTTTTTGCTTCAAGTTCTTCTAACTGGGATCTAGTGATTTCAAGCTCTTTCTGAACTTCTTCGCGTAAGGAAATTTTCTCTGTCTTTTCATTTAACAGATTCTCCAACTCATTGTCGATCGAAAGGATTCTTCGATTATCGTCTTCCTCGTTTTGCTTTAAATTAGCTTCGTTAGACTCAAGTCTTGCTAATTGAATTTTTGTTTCCTGGATTCGATTTTCTTCCTCAAGCATAAGACGAGAATGTTCGTCTTTCTCGCGTCTTAAAGAAAGAAGATTGACATTTATCTCGTGCAAATGAGCGTCTAAATTGGAGATAGAAGAATCGTTTTCCGAAATCTTAGCTTTGAGTGTCTCAATTTCCTGTTCGTGAGAACCAATTTCAGCTTCTGCAGATTCTATCTTATTTTTCAGACCTACAGCTTTAATTTTGAACAACTGATGTTCTGCGTTTGTTAACTCGTCTTTTAAACTTTGTCGGGCTTTTGCTCGAGCAGACTGCCTTCTTAAAACCTTAAGTTGCTTCTCAACTTCGATAAGAATATCTGATATTCGAGAAAGATTTTCATCTGTTTTTTCTAATCTTCGACTAGCTGCTTCCATTTTGGTACGAAAACCAGATATACCAGCGGCTTCTTCCAAAAGTTCTCTTCTTTCAACAGGCTTTCTCGAAATGAATTGCCCAATGTGCCCCTGTTGAACAATACTCAACCCTCGTGCGCCCAATCCAATCAAACGATAAAGATCTTGCATATCCCGTAATCGACATGGGACCTTGTTTATGAAGTATTCACTTTCACCTGATCGATACAATCTTCGAGTAAATTGGATTTCACTCGCATCAAAAAGTCCTGGAATAGAAATGACTTTGTTACTAACTAGGTCTAGCGGTGACGAGATACTATCTTCATCTTTTTGAACAATTTCAGAGGCATCACCTTGGATACTTTCTTCTGTATCGTTCGCAATAACAACGTCTATTTTTTCTGCTTCTAAAATTGTTTGCGAAAGAGATTCATCGAGATTGTTAATCTCATCTAGAGTTGGATCAAGTTCAGGTTGACTTGCACCGTTCTCAATTCTTGCTCGCCATTCAACCTCAGGTCGAATAGTTAGACTGACTTCGGCCATTCCTAACTGGCGACGTGAGTCTGATCCGTTAAAGATAAGATCATCAAATGAACCACCGCGAAGGTGCTTCGCGTGCGTTTCCCCAAGGACCCATCTTAACGAATCAACCACATTGGACTTTCCACATCCATTAGGTCCAATAATACCAATCATGTTTTTGTCAAAATTCAAGACAAAACGATCAACAAAAGATTTAAATCCAAAGATTTCGAGACGTGTTACTCGCATTAAGAAGCTTCCTAAACTCTAGTGTTTTTATGCCTATTCGGTCAAACTAAGTAAGGGCAGATGGGTAACAAATTTGCGACCCAGTACAGCATATAAAAAGCAAATAAAAAGTGCCTTTGATACATTCCTACTATTTACTAGTCATGATCTTTACTTTAAACGTTTAAAAGTAAACCAAATCAAACCTAAAGTCGACACTTCGAAGCGAAGTTTTTTATTCCAAGTTTATGGTAGCTTAAGTCAGTTTATCGAGAAGCTTAGCGGAAGCTATTTAGCCCACCATTTAAGTGTCTATAATAACTAAAGACCTTGGTACAATCTGGCTATTGTACCTTTCTTCTTGAAGGATGAGCACGATCGTTCTCATTTGGCAGTACATTAATAAAGGTTCCATTCGGCAGAGACGTAGAATTTTGGTCTAAAAAAGGTTGTGGAGCTTCGCTAACGGCCACAGGACCTTTAGTTGACCATCTTTTGATTTTTGTCCCTTCACTATTTTTTTCAACCTGCCCTGGATATATTGTCTCCTCATGACTATCATCGTTGTGCTTTTTATCGTCCACAATGAGATCAGCATCCGCTAGGACTAACGTTGAAATAGAAATCAATGATATAAAAACCAAAGATTTAACACGTAAATTTATCATCAATCATCCTTTTTAATATTACCTTAGACCTTATCATACTACATTTCTGGGTTAAATTGGTAACTTATTTAATGTGCACCTGGCAATGCGCCAGTAGAAAAGTATTGTTGAAAAAATCCGCTGTCTAAAATCACTGTCTTGTGAGCACGATTTTCGCCTGATAGTATTTTTTCTTTTTAAAATATAAGGCAAAACTTTCATATTAAATTTATAGTTTATCATAAACTATGCTGACACCTCCTTCGTAGGGAAAACTTTTTCAACTTAAAGGAACGAGAATGCACGATTTTTTAGAACAATTAGTAGGGATAATTTGGGGAGTTCCAATGGTGGTAGCTCTATTTGGATCCGGATTGTTTTTTACATTCGCACTTAAGGGCATTCAATTCCGCTTATTCACTCACGCGATAAACGTGGTACGTGGTAAATACGATGATCCCAATGACCCAGGCGAAATTAACCATTTTGGCGCCTTATGTGCGGCTCTCTCAGGCACTGTCGGTTTAGGGAACATCGCGGGCGTAGCAGTAGCAATAAAAGCTGGTGGACCTGGCGCAACCCTTTGGATGATCGTCGCCGGAATAATTGGGATGGCGACCAAATATTCGGAATGCACGCTCGCAGTGAAATATCGTAACGTGAACCCAGATGGATCAATCAACGGCGGTGCGATGTACTATATCGAAAAGGGCCTTGGTAAAAAATTTAAGCCTCTCGCAATTTTATTCGCGTTCTGTTGTTCGATTGCAGCAATCGGTGCTGCCAACATGTTTCAGGCAAATCAAGTCGCAGCAATACTTTCAAGCAATTTTTCAGTCCCACCATTAGCGACCGGCATACTTTTAAGTGTTTTCGGCGGAATTGTGATTGTCGGAGGAATCAAGAGAATCGGCGAAGTAGCAAGTGTCCTCGTCCCTTTTATGGCTGGAGTTTACGTCTTAGGCTGCCTTGCGGTCATTCTACTAAACATTGGTGAGCTACCGGGGGTAATTTCGGATATCTTTATGTCAGCACTCAACGGAACGGCTGCCGCAGGTGGGTTTGCAGGCGCTACTGTTCGCGCAGTACTTGTACAGGGAGTTCGAAGAGCGGTATTTTCAAATGAAGCGGGTCTCGGCACGGCGGCAATTGCTCATGCTGCGGCGCGGACGGATGAGCCGGCTAGAGAGGGTGTGGTAGCTCTACTCGAACCGTTTATCGACACAGTGGTAATCTGTACTATGACAGCATTAATGATCAATATCACCGGTGCCTGGAAAGAAAATGTATCAGGCGTAGAACTTACCGCATTAGCGTTTAATCACAGCCTGCCCGGATTTGGCACCTACTTCATCCCCATTGCTGTGACGATGTTTGCATTTTCAACAATCATTAGTTGGTCATATTATGGCGAACAATCAATCAATTATTTGTTTGGAGCTAAATCAATCCTTCCATACAAGGTTGTATTTTGTCTTTTCTCTATCGTTGGTGCACTATGGCCACTTGCAACAGTTTTAAATCTCGCTGATTGCATTTTTGGAATTATGGTAATTCCAAATGTGCTTGCGTTGCTTCTACTATTTCCTGTCGTAAAAAAAGAAACAATTAACTATTTAGCTAAAATAAAAGCAGAAGATGCTTAAGGAAATAATTTGTTAGCGATTTAAATTTCGATCGCAGTGCAACCTTGGTCGAGATTTAAATCGAGTTCCTAGGATACGCAGTTGTCTCAACGACTAGGACAACACTTTGCGCATCCTTATTTCACAGATCATTGTCAGACCAATGCCCGATGACGTTTAAATGTAGGCCTAAGTTTCCAGTAGTAGTCCAGTCTAAACTTGTTTGAACCTATCAGTTATCTCAATATTCACCTAAAGATAGACTCTTACTCAATCGAGCAACGGCCATTTTGAAGAAACAATAAGCCATCAAAAAATTAAAAATCACAATTGTTATCCAAAACGAGTAAAGCTTTGCTGGTGAATCAACAATCGTCGTGTTTACGATTGGATTCAATGGAACAGATAGTAAAAGATTTAAACCCGCATAAGCCAAACCGACCATCATGAAAACAATACTTCCAACACTTGCAATTAATTGAGATTTACTTTCCCAAGAAAAATTTGCAAACATTGCGCCAAAAAACATTGAAAGACTACCGATTGCGCTACTAACTGCAACAGTAAACACTGCTTTCATCAGAGACGATGTTAGATCTTCTGTATTTAAATAATGTGAAATAAAACTTAATATAGACATCGCAATCACAATCGGAATCAAAAGAACAAAATACTTTGCTAAAATAATTACTCTTGGATGAGCCGGGCTTACACTTAAAACCCATATTCCTCGCCCCTCTCTTGAAATACTCGGATAAGTTAGGCGTAGTGCCATCGCAACTACCATAAAACATTCTATCGAAATATTTAGTGCAAAAATAATTTTTTTCCAGGCTAAAGAATCTATTGAGCCCGAGATAATTTTGAAGCTCTGTTCAAACTGGAGTGCGTATAGATAGAATGAAAAAAATGAAACTAATAAAAAAATTTGTACACCTTGAGACGAATCCCTCGAAAGTTCTAGTAACTCCTTCTTAACTAAGCCTAAGAACTGTTTTTTCTTAGGGAAGACTCCAACAACGCTCCAGTAAAGCTTGTTGATGAAATGAGTAAAGCCATGCGAAAGTTTCTGTTTCCTACCCCACATTGAGGACAAAGCGTTCGAGTATAAATTTAAAAAAAGTAAAAACCCGATGCTCGTAATAAAGACTAATGATGAGATCCCCGCGAGGAGACTAAAAAATACATTTTTTAAACCAAATAAAAGACTAAAGCTATCCACCGTTGAAAAACCATAGTTAGCCGATACACTACTGCTTGGCCCAAAGAAAAATGGAGAGAGGCTACGAGCCATCCAAGTAGCAGGCGACCAGCTATTTCCAAACGTTTTAAGTCTCACAAATATTTCAAGGATCGCATTCGAATCTAGGCCACTTTCTCCAGCTACATAAAATTTAATAATTCGGAAAAGGAAAAAGATGAGATAAAATGTTAGCCCAATGATTGCGATTAAAAGAAATCTCGGAGGCACCCTAGGTATTGTTAATGCCCAAAGCATACCAACGACAGTCGCAATAGCCGCCGGAATTAATATAAAAAGAATGATCGCAAAAGGCAGAATTAAATATAAGAATGGCGAAGTCTCGTAACAAGCTGCAATAGCAAGTAGGAACGGCAAGAGAGCTAATACGGTCATCCAAGAACTTTCAATAGCTGAGATAAGCATCCTTTGGATGTAGAAAGTAAATTTTTTTATTGGACTTGATAGCAAAAATTCCAAATCTTCACTCATAAAAAAATTATTCATGATACCCGATAGATTAGTAAAAAAAATCATCGGCAAGAAAATATTGAGACAAAGTACAAGGAGAATATCCGCTGGAAGCACAAAGAATACAGACTCTGTGAAAGCCTTTCTCAGAACAAATCTCATAACGAAAAACAGCAGCATACTCAAAAATATCATCGAGCTTAAAACAACTATATTTCTTGACGCAGTCGCATAGGATGATTTTGCTTTACGCAGATTCGATTTAAAAGAATGTACAGTAGGTCTGAATAGAATCATCTAGATCTCTACTTGTTCATTAAGTGGATTTAACAATTTTAGAAAAACACTTTCCAAATTAGAATCTTCGGATTTAGCCAACCTTTTAATCTCATTTACGGATCCTTCTACTAAAACAGTTCCATCGTTTATGATCAGGATATAGTCGCATAATTCTTCAGCGACATTTAAAGAATGGGTTGAAAGAAGGATGGTCATGCCATCGTTTGCGTAGTTTTTTAGCGAAGCTTTTAATGTCTTTGCACCAATAGGATCAAGACCAACCATCGGTTCATCAACTATCAATACTTGCGGTTCATGCACTAAAGCAGCACAGGTTGCCAATCTTTGCTTCATTCCATGAGAAAAACCTTGAATTAATTCATTCCGCTTTCCCCAAAGAGAATAGTGCTTTAACAACATTTCAATATTGTTTGTTTGTGTGGCGCTGTCCATCTCGAACAACGCACCAACAAACTCTAGATATTCTATACAGGTCATACTTGGATAGAGATACGGCCGATCTGGAATATATCCGATACGTCTCTTCACCTCAGTCGGATTAATTTTCATATCAAATCCGGCAATTGAAATTTCCCCACTACTAGGTTCGATAACTCCAGTAAGCATACGAATACTAGTAGTTTTTCCCGCCCCATTCATCCCTAAAAAACCACAGATAGTACCCTTTGGAATATTCAAGTTTAGATTCTTTACTGCATCGAAACGACCGTATCGTTTGCAAAGTTCACGGCATATTATCATCTGATTACCCTATAAAAAAATCCACTACCATATTATGATGCGATATTTGAGAGTTGCCGATCGATTCCAACCTAGCAACTCAAATTCAATTAATTGCGTCAATTCCTTTAAACCCTATGACTTCATTTAGATCGTTTACAATTTCATCTTCTGTCTTCAAGTTACCTGCGATTACCCTATCAAATTTCGCCAATATTTTTTGAACCCTTCCTTCATCTGCGATCGCTGAAAGTTCGCAAGATCCATCGCTTGAAATATTTTTGAGTGACAGTTTTTCCCGAATGAAAGTTCTTACATCCCTTACGGAAGCATTTTTAATCAACAGATTTGTGGATAGGAATGAAAAACTTGCTTGGTTATTGTCGTTCAACTTTTCCATATCAACGAAAATTAATGGACCTTCCAAATGAAAAACTCCAAGCGTTCGCTCTTCCATTGAATTTTTAATGCGGATGCTAACTTCTGTGTTTTCAGCACCTTTAAGTTCAATTTCTAGATTCCTACCCGCTAGATGAAGAAGCAATTTAGCACCAAATAATTTCCCTAAAGGGTCAAAAGTCGCAAAAGCTGAAAAGGAATTCGATTGATTATTTTTGCCGATTTTAAAAATACCTTTTCCGGTCACACTAAATAAATCCTCAGATGAATGATTTACTTCGATATCGAAAAAATTCTTCTCATCGAACCCGACACACAATCGCTCCTCGTCTAGGTTCATACTTCCAAGATCAACTGCATTTTTTGCAGGATTCAATCCATCGATTGACCAGTTGAGTAACAGAAAGGAGCTTACAGTTAAGAAGACAAAAATATAATTAAGTTTAGTTTTCGTTAGCTCGGACATTTTATCGCAGATTAAAACGGTTTTTTAAGCCCTAATTAGCCTAAATTATTTATCTATCAGACAGCCAAAGCAAAACTAAACTATCGATTTCACGATGTATTTTACTTCTTTATCACTACTATTATAACTTCTAATGAGCCTGTCTCAATACAACCTCTGTCGACAATTAACACGTCAGGCTTTAGGCAAGGTAATTCAATACAGTTCTCGGCCGCTAATCGATCCAAGACCCAAATCATTCCCGCATTAGAGACAGTAGGTAGTCGAATTTAATATGAATTTTAACCACCACTTCACAGCTTTAATACCTGAAGCTGCTTGTCTGTCTAATTAAATCGATTAGCAAAACCG
>CAYYIQ010000007.1:0-27906 GCA_964472005.1 uncultured Bdellovibrionales bacterium
AGAAAAATTAAGCCTAAAGCGTTGTTATTTTGCTTTATGGTTAAGCTGCGATTGAAGACGCTTTCACCGTTATCGAATACGGTATTACCTTGTACAAGAAAGTTTTCTATTTTAAAGAGGGGATAGATAAGATTTTCGTTTGACTTACGGTATCGTTCAAAGTCAGAAAAGTTCTCCCAATCAATTTGGTTTGTCGAAGTATTTTGAAATACCAAGTTTGCTAGTGGACTTTTGGTATCAAGTTTTAGGATGCTTAACACCCCTTTCCTTGCCTTGAGATGGGCCTTTAAGAGCGTGCTGTCAACTTGATTGAGGTAGGCAGCAGTGTTTTCGTTGAGCCTATTTCTATCGTTTAATTCTAGTGAATGTATCTTAATAGTTCTTGTCTGAGTGAAAATAAGTCTTTGTAAATAGGTTTGAGACAATGCAATAGGAATGAATATTAGCAATAGTCCGATTGCCACAAAGCCATTCTGGTTTGTTTCTGTAATTACCATAAATCGAGTAAATTGAGTTTTTTTAGTGAATTTGGGTTTTGATTAGGGCAGGCAAACGTTCGGAGTTCTACTTCCGATTGATTCTGGCCAACTTTCATGGTGCACAAAGAGTTGTGTCTTGAGTACTCTAGCAAATTTTCGCATAATGGTTGAGCGTCAGAAGTTATTAGAGATCTGTATTCAAGATTATTAACGTTTGTTCGGTAAATAAGTCCATAGCTTTTAATAGGGGCACTCCAATGTTGTTTCGTTAAGAACTGCAAGCTGAGATCTTCTTCGTAATTTAAATTGCCAAATGTAAAAAGTAATTTGGGTCTATCGAGTAAAGTTATTTTCACCCCTTTGCTTGCGAGGTTGGTTCGCTGAAACTTCACATTTAAAATTAAACTACTCCATGGTGTTATCATAAATAGATTGCTCGAAGCTTCCTTATCGCTATCCGTTGGTAATCTAAGCGGAGATGAGTAAATGATTTTGGTGGGGTGTACTTCTTTTCGTAAGATCGGAAGTTTTAGACGCACGACCTCTAATATTGGAGAATCTTTAGCAATCTTATTTAGGCTCGAAGTTTTTAGAAGGTATTTGGTGGTCAGGCTGTTTAGTTCTCGTTTGTTGTTATACCAACGAGTCGTTTCTAAGTCGGTTAAAGATGTGGAATTAGTAGTCATCGACAATATTCCACTAAAGCAATGGTCCGCGCTAATCCCACTCTTTAATTTTTGAAGTTCAATTTTCGTTCTCCTATTGAAATTCATGATTAAATTTAGAATGGTAGCCGTGGTTATGGCAATTAGGCTTGAGTAGACTAAAAATGAAATGAGTCCATAACCACAATTTGTTTTAATCAAGTTTTTAAGTACGGACATTTTTCGCTTATTTTTCGATAAAGTAGCTACATTTTTCGCCTATTTGAATGCTCTTACACAGTTCTAAGGATTTGCTTGATCTACGTCTAAGAACTGTGCACCGTATTCTATTGGGGTCTGTACAGTTGAATGATTCTAGTTGACGCTTCTTATAGTGATTACTAGTTTTTCTGATTTTAATCGTATTCTGAAAAGATGAAAATGCGGATAGTACAAGCCCTAACACGATTAAGAGTGCAAGAAATTCTAATTCTAAGGTTCCATCTTCACGGAGATGTTGGAGATGTTTAAGATTTGATTTCATGAATTACACTCCTTTCGCACATTTCCAAGTCTAGAAAAGAATATGCTGCATTTTTTTCCTCCATGTGCTTCTATGGTTAGGCTTGCTGGCGATACGAACCCGTTGGGATGGATCTCAACACGGTCCTTGAAAATGGAACTTGTTTTAAAGGAAGCAATGTTAAAGTCTTTTTTAGGGAGACTAATGAGATGGATTGTTTTCTCGTCTTGAATAAATGAAATTTCAATTGATTTAGAAGCGTCTTCTTTCACAATAATGTTAGCATTTGATTGTGAATATCTTGCGCTCGTGATTGTCGCTTTAGAAGTGAATTGGACTTGATCGAGAAGTATTTTAACGCGTAATTTTCTACCACTGAGAGCAATATTGTTTGTCGAGGAAAAAGCAAAGATCGTCATGACACTAAGATAGATTAGTAGCTCTAACATCGAACTGCCTTTTGTAAAGTTGTATCTGACATGTGTCATTTTGATCCTATTTGCCTGTTGGGATGTGAAATAGACTTGCTGTTCTTGATTATCGAAGAGCCAGGCGATAGTTTTCAAGTATTTTGGAGTAATTGCTAAATCTTTGATGTGAGGAGATTTTTGGCCGAATGCAATTTGGTACCAAAGATCAATTACTGAATTTGCTTAGTGGCTTGTCGAATAGGACTCTCTGCTGTTTCTTATTCGCAAAATCAGGAGGTTATAACTTTGAGGTTTAGGCGTTTGTTAGATTTGGAAGTGTTTGATTAAGTATTGCAACAGCTAGTCGAAATACTTTTCTTGCTTCAAAGGGAAGGGGTTTTTCAGTTCCGCAATCAGCATAAAATACCAGTTGGGGCATTGAATTAGTTTTTATAGGTGAAATCGCATAGGATGTTATGCCAAAGGGGCTAATATTATCGGGGTTATTTTTGCTATTGAAAGATTGTACTTTGGTGCATCCAATTGAGAGAGGAGACAGTGAATCTTTAACCGCGAGCATTTGGAATTTTTCTAGTTTATCAAAATCTTCTCCAACCGCAGTGTGAATAAACGCTTCTTTCCGATTTTCGGTAATTTCTATAATTGCAGTTCTTGAAAATGGCCCTTTCTCAGTGACAATCTCCATAAGATCTTTTATTAGTTCCTTTGTAGAAGTAGCATTCTGACAAAGCGATTGTAGCATTCCTACGATAGCTTCAGAGCTCGAAGAAAGTTCATTTCTTTCTTGTTCAATTACATCGGACGCTTTTTCAATGAAAACGGTCGAACCACTTTGGGTAAAATAGTTTACAAGCTCCGACCTGTCCATAATTAGGGTGGGAGCGCGGCGAGAAAAGAAAGTCGTTGATGATTCCTCGAGAGAATGATGAATAGCTTCAGGTGGAACGAATTCGGCAATTTCCTCCTCTTTGGAATCTTCAACTCCAGCTACCTCAGGTTCCCTGCTCACCACAATTCCCAAGGCCTCTTCGATTTCTTCGAATATCGCCTCATACGCATTCTCGTTTATTTTTAGTAGTCTTAAGCTACTTTTGGTAGGTAGCTTATTGAAATATCTATATCTGTCTAATTTATTGTCAGCTTGGGCTTCTGCCATTTCGGAAGCCGCGTCTACGATGAACCTTAGAGAGGACTGTGCATTTGTATTGCATTTTAGTTCTTTATCGAAAGCAAAAAATATTAGACCAGGAAGCGATTTATTCTTGAAATATTCTAGTTGAACTTTTGTTGGATCAAAGGAAAAATTTGATTGGAGTTTGTAGTTTAAAGAACTCCTCTTTTTAATTTGATTTATCTCGATGTAGTCATCGCCTAACACTTCACAGGCTAACATCAATCCGTAGTAACTTAATAGTGCGCAAGTTTGAGCTACTTCTACAATGTCTCGTTGTAAATGATTACTTAATATTTCAGCAATCACAGAAGATCTACAACTTAAAGTTCGCAGTAAGTTCATCTCGCTCTCATTGACTGGTGTGATGTTTTTTGAGCGTTCCAGTAGCGAGTCGATTAGTTTAAAAAGTTCTTCCGAACCGATTCTTACAATAGCGGTATGTACCGCGGAAATTTTAGATTTTTCTTGTGCTACGCCATCTGAGTTAGCTAAAGATAGAATTTCTAAGGTAGTTACCGGATCTTTTAGAATTAGGTCAGATACTTTTGAAATTCGAATATTTTTATCTAAAAGAAGCTCTTTGACATTTCCGAGTATAATTGGATCGGGATGAAGTTGGATTTCATTGATTACTTTGCGCCAGGAGCCAGTACGTTGCACTTGGGATATCTCAGGTTCTGAGATTTCAACATCGGTCTCAAGTTCTATATCGTTATCCATTAACTATTCTTACAATAAAGGTGTGCATATTGGTTCCGCATTGGAGAATAGATCGACAAAATTTGGTAGTTGCTTTATTTATATCTTGAATTGTTATGAAGTTTTATTATTGTCTGTGTTTACAGCCGGTTATCGAAGTTGGAGAATTATATTATGGCCGAAAAAGAAGCGTTTAGAGTAGAGAAAGATTCAATGGGCGAAATGAATGTCCCAAAAGACGCATATTATGCGGCTCAAACTCAAAGAGCATTTGAGAATTTCCCAATTAGTGGCCAACAAATTCCAGCCGAGATGATAGCTAGTTTGGGACAAGTGAAGTTAGCTGCTTGTCGTGCAAATAAATCATTGGGGTTACTTGATGCTAAAAAATTTGAATATATCGAGGCCGCAGCAAGTGAAGTAGTCGATGGTAAGTTCAACTCCCAGTTCATCGTTGATATTTACCAAACCGGTTCAGGGACTTCTTCAAATATGAATGCGAACGAAGTTATCTCTTCTAGAGCAAAAGAACTTGCGAAGGGTGAAACTAGTGTTCATCCAAATGATGATGTCAATATGTGTCAGTCTTCAAACGATGTCTTCCCAACGTCGATACATGTTGCGACCGCTGTTGCGATTACTAAAATTTTGATTCCTGGATTGACAGTTTTAAAAGAGTCTTTAAATAAAAAGTCAGTTGAATTTTCTAAATTGCTCAAAACTGGACGGACTCATCTTCAAGACGCAACTCCGATTACATTGGGACAAGAATTTAGTGGATACGAAAGACAAATTGAACAATCTATTTGGAGAGTTCAAAGATCTTTAACATCTATTTTTGAATTGCCCCTTGGTGGAACGGCTGTGGGTACTGGTATTAATACACATCCAGAGTTTGCAAAAATTGCGATCCAAGAAATTAACAAGCAAACTGGATTGCCATTTTTCGAGGCGATGAACCATTTTGAAGCGCAAGGTGCAAAAGATGCCCTCGTTGAAATTCACGGCCAATTAAAAACAATAGCGATTTCTTTGACGAAGGTCGCAAACGATATCAGATGGTTGGGGACGGGGCCAAGATGTGGATTGGGAGAAATTAATCTGCCTTCGATTCAACCAGGTTCTTCGATCATGCCTGGTAAAGTAAACCCAGTTATCCCGGAATCTGTTTTAATGGTTTGCGCCAAGGTTATCGGAAATGATGCGACAGTTAGTTACGGCGGCGCGCTCGGAAGTAGTTTCGAATTGAATGTTATGATGCCGGTGATTGGCCATTGCGTTATTGAATCGGTGAATTTGTTAGGTAAGGCTGCTAGTAACTTTGCGAGCAAGTGTATCGATGGTATCGAACCTAATAAGGAGCGGTTACATGATTTGGCGGAGGCCAGCATCGCTACTTGTACAGCGTTAGTTCCTCGTCTTGGTTATGATAAATCTGCGGAATTAGCAAAGAAGGCCTTCAAAACAGGAAAGTCTTTACGCTCAGTTGCCGAAGCGGAGTCAGGATTGGATAAAGAAGAGTTAGATAAATTGTTAGATTTAATGAGCATGACAGAACCAGGACTTTAAAATTATGGCTAATCAACTAGTAGAAGATTTGTTCGCATCGGAAGCAGTTAAAGTCTCACCTGATGGAGAAATGTTTTTTTCAACGTCAGGTTTAATTACTCCATACTACATCAATACCCAGTTTTTATGTGGTGGTGAGGTAGTCTCGGCTGAAATTTTATCTTTAATCGATGAGGTTAAAATAAAACCAGAACTTATCGTTACTAAGATTAAGCAAAAAATCATCGAACTGTCTTATTCAAATGAGATTTACGATCGGGTAACGACTTCTTTAGTGAATTTTGTGAAGAACAGCGGAAAGAATTTTGATTTCGTTTCAGGTGGCGAACGGCGGGATTGGTTTTTTTCAATTCCAGTCGCAGAACGTTTAAATTTAAAGCATCTATATATATTTAATGACGGCCTGATTTTGGATGATGAGGCAAGGGACGTTGAAAAATTAGAAGTCGCGTCAGTACTTCACGTCGCAGATCTACTAACAGTTGGTTCAAGTTATACCTCGAAGTGGTTACCTTATTTGACTAAGCTAGGGGTAAACCTTGAGCAAAGTTTAAACTGTGTAGATAGAGATCAAGGTGGAGAGTCTAATCTTAAAAATGCTGGAATTTCTAATGTTGACTCACTTATCACAATTGACGAAGCATTCTTTATCGAAGCATTAAATGCTAAAGTAATTTCAGATTCACAATATACAAAGCTGATTTCTTATTATCGAGACCAATTTGCTTCTATGCGTTCATTTCTGGTTGAAAATCCTGAGTTTATTAGCAAAGCTCTAGCTTCAGACCCAAAAACGGTAGGTCGAGTTAAGATTACTCTTGAAAACGATTTGTATAAATTAGGAGAGGGGCTTATTAAGAAGTTTAAGTCTTCTTGATAATTGTTTTGTTACCGGAGTTTTGTAAGATTTGCGATTCGTGAAATTTCTTCAGCGGCGAATGAGATTTCTTCTTCCGTATTAAATTTACCAATTCCAATTCTAATAATTTCTTTTTGCACCTCTTTGTTGAATGCCAAAGCCTCAAGCACGTGAGAGTTCTTACCTTCAGCTTCTCCGCAGGCAGATCCTGTCGAAAAGGCAATTTTAGAAGCAAGTTTTGCAGCGAGGCTGTCCGCGTTTACCCCTGCAAGGTGAATACTTAGATTTCCTGGAAGTCGCGAAGAAAGTTCGTTCTCTCCGACTAAGCTAATTTCTGCATATTTAGATCGAAGAATGTCTATAAATTGGGATGATAACTTTGTGAGTAACTTTTGATTCTCAACTAACTCTTTTTTGGCAATTTGAGCTGCTTCACCAAAGGCTGCGATGAGAGCTGTTGGCATTGTTCCGGAACGGAATCCATTTTGTTGGCCTCCGCCAAGTAATAGTGGCTCCACTCGATTTAATGATGTTCTACTATTGAAGATTAATGCGCCAATGCCCACAGGCCCATACATCTTGTGAGCTGAAATGGTACCACAATCGATTTTTAGTTTTTCGAAGTCGACGGGTATTTTACCAACTGCCTGAGCAAGGTCAGAATGTATGAAACTTCGAGGAAAGTGTGTCCTTAAATTCGGAAGGTCTTGAATGGTTCCAATTTCGTTATTCGCAAGACTGATCGATAATAATGATTCTTCTTTTACAACAATATTATCGTCAAAGTTTACGTAACCATACATGTCGTTTTTTAGACAATGAACCGTATGTTTTTTTGCTTTAAGTAATTGAAGCGGTCGGAGTACTGAGCTGTGTTCTACGTTACTGGTAATATAAACTTGTTCGAGTTTCTCGATTCGGGATTTTTGATGGTACCCTAGAATTGCTAATGAATTAGATTCAGTCGCTCCGCTTGTGAAAATAATTAGTTCTGGGTTAACGTTAAGCAAGTCTGCAATTTGACGCTTTGCTATATTGATCGTTTCTTCAGCTTCCCAGCCGAAAATATGTTTTGAGGACGAATTTCCAGGGATTGTTTTTTCAACTTCGATGTATTTCTCTAATACTCGAAAATCTCTAGGAGTGGTTGAGTTGTTATCTAAAAATATTTTTTTCATTTGCTCAATAATAACATTTTTTCTAGTGGTATCAGAGCTTTTTTTCGGATTGACTCTTCGACTAAAATTTCAGGGTTTCTCCCTAAAATAGTCTTTTTTATTTTTTCGAGTGTATTGAGCTTCATGTAAGGGCATTCAGCACAATTGCATGATGCTGAGTTTGCGAGAGGGATGAATTCTTTGGCTGGATTCATTTTTGTCATCGGATGGAGAATCCCAGTTTCGGTGACAATGATAAATTTTTTATTGGTAGATTTATTAGAGAAGTCTAAAATCGACTGGGTGGAGCCGATATGGTTTGCTAAGTCTAGAATGTTTTCGGGACACTCAGGGTGAGCGAGTACTAAGGCATCCGGGTGTTGCATTTTCAATTTAACTAACTCTTTTGCTTCGAATGTATCGTGTACCATGCAAGAACCTTCCCATAGCAAAAGATCTCGACCAGTAATTTTTTTCAAATAGGTGCCGAGGTGTTTGTCGGGAGCAAAGATTATTGGTTGATCTTTAGGGATAGAATTAATTATTTTTACAGCGTTTGAGGAGGTGACTAAAATATCACTTAGCGCTTTGACTTCGACACTGCAGTTTACATAAGTAACCACGGTATGATTTGGGTTAGAGTCAATAAACTTTTTAAACTCGTTCGCCGGACAGTTGTCAGCAAGAGAGCACCCGGCTTCAATGTCGGGTACTAGGACAGTTTTTTCTGGAGAAATAATTTTTGCAGTTTCTCCCATAAACACGACTCCTGCGACGAGTAGTGTTTTATTAGTGATCTTAGAACCATATTGAGCCATTCCAAGGCTGTCTGCTACATGGTCTGCGATTTCTTGAATCTCAGGTGTTTGGTAATAATGAGCTAAGATAGCGACATCATTTGCTTTACAAAGTTCTCTAATTTCTGTTTGCAGTTTGGTGAGCATCATTTTTGCTTTTTATATTTTGAAGACTATATTAGTTGCAAATTAAATTTCCATTTTAGGTAATTTAAGCTTGGAGTAAGCAAGATTCAATCGGCCTATCTGGTTGATTTTAAAATGTAAACCTATCAATGCTGACATCTTAGCAAATAGCCATTATTTTTCATAATATGCCCAACTTAGGTGTTTTTACGAGTGAGGTTTTTCGTCCCGTAGAAGCATTTACCACCGGGCGGCTAACTGAGGTGGCCTGAAAAGATCAATTGGAGATATGGAACCAAAGGTTCTGGATCTGTGACCTTTAGGAGTCTGTTGAGATTAAATTAGACGAAAGAAAGAGTCTTTCGAATCTCTCAAGTCAGTTTTGCTCTGTTGCATGAGGTTTTCTATGTTTAATTTTTCTCATAAAGTTTTAACTTATGTGGGGGGAGGGAGATATTTCGCATTGATTCCTTAAATGGATGCCAAATTTGATTTTTTTGAGATTCGGAATTCACTAACGTTGATTTATTTAATGAAGAATAAAAATTTATATTTTACATCGTTTTTGCTTTTTTTACTTTTTCTCTCGCTCAGAGTTCCGGGTATCTTTAGCTTAAGTGTTCAGCCCGATGAATATCATTGGCGTGAACGAAGTTTAGAAATTTTAACTCAATTTCGTGAACATAATATTTCAAATTTAACTACGCATTTAGGGCAACCTGGAGTTCCACCGGCGCTATTGATGGCGTTTGGCGATTGGGCTGCGTCAAAGATTGGCTTAATCGGAACAACCTTTGGTGAGTATCGGTTCGATTATCTCTATGCGGCACGATTTATGTGTGCGTTCGTTTCAAGTTTGATAGTTTTTCCAATTATTCTTTTAGGAACTCCTTTATTGGGATACCGAACTGCTGTTTTAGGGGCCGTTCTTCTTGCTTTAGATCCACACCACATTGGTTTATCAAGATTGGCTCATTTGGATACAGTGATGAGCTTTTTTGTCGTGACGTCGGTCTTGTATTATCTTCTCGCCCAAAAAGAACATCGCCCAAGATATAAATTGTTAGCAGGTTTTTTTTGGGGATTAGCAGTCGCTACAAAGCCAACAGCCGCGACCGTAATAGTTGCTTTTGTTCTCTATAATTTTTATCTTTTTTTAAAGAGTAAAATTAGATTTAAGAATATTGTAACAGCTTCAGATTTTTTTGCTGTGTTGATCGGTCATTTGGTTTTGAGCTTACTCTATACCCGGTTATGGGTTCACGAAAGTGAGTACCTTATTCGTTTGAAAATTGAATGTTTGTTCGCGGATATGGCTTATTTGTTCTTATCGGACTATCATTATCTTTGGCCAGGACTGCTTGTCGTTTGTCTTTTCGTTACCGTCTTAAGCTTTTTAAAGAAAGGCGAGGAAACACTAAACTCATACTTTTTACTTATTTTGTGGTCAGCGTTATTTATTTTCGCGTTTCCCTCTGTTATCGAAAATTTATCGCGTTTCTGGGCTTGGGCATTTGGTTTATCAAATGAAATTCATAAAGCTTACGGAATTTTAGTCGATCCGCCACCTTATGGGTACATAGGGATTTTGGTTCGAGATCTTACTCCAATAACAATTTTTGGATTATTCTTCTCATTCATATTCGGAATATTTCTAGTGTTTAAAAAATACGCAGTAGGCAGAGATGAAACATTTGGCCTGATTCTGATTTCTACTATCTGGATTATTGTACTGTCAGCGTCATCTAAGCAGACTATTCGGTATTTGATGCCGGTTTTATGTTTGATGTTCTTGGTCTTGTCGTACTTTTATGTGAATTTGATAGATTTTGTTTTGAGACGAATCCCTCAGGGCTTTCATGCCGTCTTTAAAGTTTTGTTTGTAAGTATTGTTACTCTCCCTTCATTTTTCGTAGGACTTCAGCTTTTCCCATATCAAATGATGTATGAGAATTCTTTGTTGTGTTATTTTGATCCTAAGTTCGAGCAAGATAAACAACGCTACTTGGTTGGTGTTAATGAAGCATCTAAATTTATTAGGGAAAACGTTGGTAAGGAGAAAAAAGTTTTTGTTCTTGGTGACATCGATGTTCTTAGACTCACGCAGACAATAATTTCACCTGAGATTCCTAGAGTTAAGTATCTCCAACCAAGTCAAATGACTTGGGGATACTTACTAGTTAGGTTCCATTCGTATGATGAGTCGTATGTGAGTTATGTTGAAGATAATTTTGAATCACTCGACCCGATTTTTACTTCATACGTAGAAAAAATACCTGTGATCTCTGTATATCGAATGCCGATGCCAGATCCTGATGCGATAAAAACTTTGAGGCTAGCTGATTTTCATAAAGGAGCCGGTGTATTATTCAGAAAGAGGGCGGTGTCGGTTGTGCCAGAGTTATCTGAGTGTCCTAACGATTTTGAATGCTTAGCCTTGACCCGCGAACGAGCAAAGAGAGGAATATTTTTATTTGGTTCGATGCCTTTTTTTGACAAAGCTGTTTACCAGTACTCTTTAAATGTGCGACTCATTAATCCTGAAATAGAGTCCGATTTAATCAAGTCTGTTCTTAGGTTAAAAGTTGGATCGTGTATAAAGGATTTCCAATTGAAAGATTTTCCGACATCCAATTTTGCTACATTAACGATGAACTGTTCTTTTGACACGTTAGCCGCAAGGAACGTTACTGCCTTTTGGTTTGGTAATCACGACATCATTGTTTCAGATATTGAGCTTAAACGCCAACCAGGTAATTAGATTCTTTTAGATATTGAAATAAATGTTTGGCAGGTCCTAAGGGGTAGAGATTGTCCAGAGTAATGATCTGATTTTCAGGGTAATGCCATTTCGATCCTTCGAATTCATTGATCGAACTTTCCATGATTTCAGTGCTCATTGGATAGACGTAAACTTTTGCACCAATGGCGAGTAGTTTTCCTAAAACCTCTAATAAGCTTCCCGAACTTTCGTCGTAGAATTCTTCATTGAATAATTTTGTCATTGTGCTTATGCCCATGACAAAACCAATAGGTTCTTTTGAATATCTTCTTAGATATTGTGAGATGTCATAATACCAAGTGAATGATGATATCATTGCATATTGTTCGCAGCTTTCTAATACAGCTAAAACGAGCGAGTGCATTTCTTCTTTAGGCACTTCTTCGGATTGATGGACAGACTTTATCGAAAGCTCGTTGATTAATATTTCATCAATAGGCTTAGCAGATTTCTCTTGAGAGATAAGGGTTCTGGCTTTTTCAATTGCGGTATTACCTAGATCTCGGACAATTCTATACGCTCCTCGTTCAACCAAAATTTTTCTTTTTCTTATGATTGAAGAAGGTTGAATTAATTTGCGATCTTTTGAGAGCATGACAGAGCAGGCGAGGCCAGTGTAAACAAGTGAGAGTCCAATATTGACTTCGTCTACGGAATCAAATGAACCTCCTTTGAAGTTGATCGAATCAATTTCGATTCGATCGCTGCCTAGGTCATCTAGGAGAGATCGAAGAAAGGCGTCCAAGTTGTTTTGAATGAAGTAGGCCCCATAAATGAGGTTAACTCCAAGGATTCCAAGCGCTTCTTGTTGAAGAAAGTTGTTATCGTCAAGTAGATTGACGTGTAAAGTTATGTCGATAGGTTCTTCTAAGGGGTTTTCTTGATGTCTAATACCTATCCATCCATGGCATTCGTTCGTGCCGGAGTAATTCCTAGCTGACACTGTATCAGCTAGGACAAAAAAACGTTTTTCTGAGCCGCTTTTTTCGCTTAATCGTTCATTTAGTAGTGTGTACTCATGAGAAAGCATCGCATTTAGACGAGCTTCAGAAACATATCGGTTAGCTTTGCCGTAAATGTCGTCGCTAACAGTCATGTCATAAGCTGACATGGTTTTAGCGACGGTTCCTGCCGCTCCACCTACCTTAAAGAACCAAGCACCAATTTCTTGTCCCGCACCAATCTCGGCAAAAGTTCCGTAGATGCTACCATCCATATTGACAGTTAGGGCTTTTGCTTGGGTATCCACCGAACTAGCACTTTGATGTTCTAGGTCGGGATTTGCTGGTTCTTTAAGTTTTTTATTTAATGACATATCTAGTAACGAGATTAACGACCCCAGCTAATTACTTCATAGCCTTTTTTTTGCAAGCAGTGTTCAACAAATCTTTCGTATGACGGGCTTTTTTCTCCCATCTTATAAAGTTCGCTTGCGACTCCAACTAGTCCTCCAATTGCTGCGCCAGCGGCGGTCGTTCTGCCGACTTTGCCTTTGGTGATAACTCCACCGATTGCTCCGACTCCAGCACCGACAGCAGCTCCACCTAAGCCAGTTTTAGCTGCACCTTGCCAGGCAGAAGGATCCTCTGCGTATTGATCACCTAAAGCCATGCACTGGGCTGTGTCAGCGTCTGCTTGCGCTGTTCCCACTTGTCGATAGTAGTCATTTGGGTAAAATCTTGGTCGAGCAGGACCGCTGCTACAAGCAGTCATCGTGAAAATAGTGATCGCTGCACCAGCAGTTATAATTCTTTTCATAGTTCTCCTTATTAAATTAGTATTAAGATCAATAATGTTATGATACGAAAAGACGTACAAGTTCGCTAGCCCATTCATGAAGTATAAATATTTAGTTGACGTCAAGTTTGGCACTACATTACAGATTGTATAACTAAAGTACTCTAATTTAAGCTAAAACTCTACAAGAAAGATATGCAAATTAAGATACATAAATTGAATGCCCCTATCTATTCAACGGGGCTTACCCTTTGGGCGACTGCAATTTTCTTCTCATATCTGTCAGCTAGGTTCGACTATTCAAAAATAGGCGTTTCTTACTTTTTCTCCTCGCTGCTGCCACTAATTGCTGCGACCTATTTTTTAATGAATAGAGAGAAGAAGATTTTAGGCACTGTTTTTCTGTTTCTTAGTTTTTTGATTTCTTTTTTCATTAATCTACCGATTGTTCCTAATCATCGGTATGTTTTATTTTTCGCCTCAATTTTGATGATCTTACCAATCTTTGTAAGTCCTAAAAAGGAAGAAGAGTTTTTCCTCTCGCAAACGGTAAGACATGTTCGAAGTTTGACAATCATCGTCTATTTTTTTGCTTTTCTTAGCAAATTAAATTGGGATTACTTAGATGTAAATAAAAGTTGCGCAGTCGTATTCTTTCGCCATATTCAAAGTCTTCATGGTTTTATACCTAACTTCCCACTCGTCGATTTAAGCGTCGTTTATGGATCGCTTCTAGTTGAGCTTTTGATTCCTGTTTTTCTTCTTTTAAGATTTAGAAACGCAGCATTATATCTTGGACTTGTTTTTCATTTTATTTTGGCGCTTGATATATATAAGTACTTTACGAATTTTTCCGCGGTGATGGGTTTTCTATTATTCGTTTCAGTAGGTCAGGCGGCTTTAAAGAAATTCGAAAGCTTTTCTTCTGTGACAATCGAAAACGTATTTAAGACGAGAGCGAAGTTCTTCCTGTGGCTGTTATCGTCTTTATTTGTCTTGATGGTGACTTCCATTGTCGTTGATTTTAGCGGTGGCGTTTCTGAGAGCAAGGCTATTTTGCTGTTCGTCGTGTTTCGCCATTTGATGTGGTTGATTTATGGTTCATTTTTATTAATAGCAGCGGCGAAATTGTTCCTTGAATCTAGGAATGTGTTCGCGCGGGAGATCGTTGTCGCAAAGAACATTCGGTTTAACCTTCTTGCTCTAGCCGTACTGTCTCTGGCGTTCATCAATGGAACTACGCCATTTGTAGGACTTAAGTCTAGAACTGGCTTTAATATGTACGGAAATTTGAGAGTTGAACCTAGCTTTTCAAATCATTTATTTGTTCCTCGTACTTTAGGGGTATCTAGCTATATGTACGATGTCGGTTATGTTTTGGGGGCCGATGAAGAAATGCTTTGCGATAATATTCTTTACCCAAATACGCAGTATCCAATATTTGAAATTCTACGAGCCGCAAATAGATGTAAGGATCAAACCTTCGAGTTCGCCTACGGAAAGTCCATTTTTAAATCAGATTCAAACGAAGTGGATCTTTTGATTGAGCAAAAAACTTCTATTTTTACCCGGAAACTTTTGACCTTCAAGCCAATCGGGCTAAAAGCGGAATCCGAGTGTATCTGGTAACAACCTACCCGCGGAGATTATTGAGTTCGTTTTTTATTGAAAGTTCTACTTGATTGAGGATTTCGGGTATTTGGCTTTTATCGGTTAAATGTATTTTTGGTAGGCAGTTTATTTTGACGGTTGTTCCTAGCGGGAACGGACCGTATTTATTTTTTTGTAATTTCCATGAACCGTCGATTGCGATGGGTTGAATGTAGCATGGGATGCATTCTTGAATTAAAAATTCTGACCCTTTTCTTTTAAAAGACTTTAGTATTCCGTCTCGGGCTCTGGTCCCTTCGGGGAAGATGACTGCGCTTTTTTTTATTTGCTTTATGTAATGAGCAAAGCGTTTGATTTCTGGGATTGCCTGAGATGGATCTTTCCTGTCGATTAAGGCCGCGTTAGACAATTTTAAACAGATCGATACTCCAGGTATTCCCGAGGCAAGTTCTTTTTTAGATACAAATCTTGGAGATAGTTTTTTCAGAGCTACGAAAATTGTAGAAATATCGAACATTGATTGATGGTTTGAGACAATAACGACTGGTCCTGTGTCGGGGACAGATTCATGGTAGGTAAACAGAAATCTAGTGCCGGTAATTCTTAGACAATTAACGATTGCAAGATTGAACCAGTACTCTGTTATTTCTATTCCTTGCCTTCCAAATAGTCCTCCAATACGTTGAATGACGTCGAACACGAGAAGAGTAAGTAAAAAGATACAGACAAATATATAAAATAGAATATATTCTATCGTTCGGATAAGCGCATTTTTTAAAGATGAAAAAATCATTTAAAATTTGTTTCTTTCGAGATTAATTTGAGAACGCTTATGCCATGTCTTAAAGACTAATGCTAACTTTGTTTGGTTTGGAGGTATTTTCCGATAAAAAAATTCAAAATTTCTTAAGCAATAATCTAGTTCTATTTTATTTGCGAGATGTGAATGCCGTAATCGATCAAGAAAATTAAAAATATTTAGATAGTAGAACCTAGATGTTTCTGAGTTTATTTCGTCGCTCCTTTCGATCGAATCCTGATTTTGAATGAAATTTTGGAGGAGTTGATGAATATTTTTGTTAAATGTTAGTTCGAGGTTAGGTAGTAACAATTTTAAGTGTTCCGCTGGGATGCTCGTTAAAATGCAGGCGACAAATAAGTCAGGCTCAAACCCGTCATTAAATTGATCGGCGATTAATGGTATTCTCGCAGGGCGCGGATTGAAATTAATTCCTACTTTTCGTTCGAATCCAAACTCTCTTATTCCGTCGTGATCGGCAGCCATTTCGAAAGCTGAAATTGCTTGTTGCAACTTACTTGGGTGCTTTTTGGCAAAAAAGCTATGTAATTTGGGGGACTTTGACACTAAGAGGTTTTCTGGAAGGGATTGCATTATAAGTAATTATAGATGGTTAGCAAAGGTATAGGAGGCTTTTATTTTCGCGGAAAAAAACGTTGTTTTTAAATACAACATTTTCTGTGATACTTACATAAGGAGTCGTTATGAAAATATCATATATGAAAAAAATCCTACCTTTTATCTTGTCAATCTTCGCGATGTGCAACAGCGCAGTTGCGGAATACATTGAGCCAAGCAATATCCAAATTCAAACCGAGAAGTATCCAGTAGAGCTAGAGACGTTTGAATCTGCAAAATACCTATATGAGATTAGTTGGCAGGGAATTAAAGTTGGTTCAGCTTCATTCGAAGTCGATGCGGAAGGTTCAGAGCAAAACTCTGAGGCAATCGTTCAGAATAAAAATCTTGTGGCGATAAAGGCCGAAGCAAAGTCTGCAAAACTAATAGATGTATTTTATCGCCTTCGTCATGAAAGTGAATCGCTTGTCGAAAAGAAGACAATGCAACCTGTTAAGTTTTCAACTTGGCAAAAAGAAAACTCAAAAATTAAGTCTGCTGAACTAAATTTTGGTAAAGATAGTCGTATTCAAGGGACTACGGAAAAAGACGGAAAGATCGAAAAAGAAAATGATTTTAAGAGTCATAATTTTACGTTAGACCCAATATCGGCAGCTTTTTTTGCACGTAGCATCCCAATAGAAGTCGGTACTAAGGCGTCATTTGATGTGTTTAATGGGAAACATCGTTATTTGATCACATTCAATGTCACGGCAATTGAAGAAATCGAAATTATGGGAAAACTCCGTAAGGCCTTTAAGGCAGTTCCTTCGGTTCAAAAGTTAACGGATACAGAAGGAGAGAAGAGATTGCAGGCAGCATCGATCTGGATCTCTGCAGATGAAACGAGGGAAATTTTGAAACTTGAAAGTAAGGTTTTTGTTGGAAGCGTAAACGCGACCTTAGTGAAAGTTGAGAACTCGGAAAAAAAGGTGAACCTCGCCTCTGTGGGTATTCGGTAAATTCAATACCACCTGTCGGGCCCTCTATTTTACGTACTACAATCTAGCTAATAACGATCTTAGTGGCTGATTGTATTGTGTTTAGAATAGTCTAAAGCAAAACTTGTATTAAGTTCTTCGCTCAATAATTCTAATGCTTCAATAGCATCTTCGTTAATTGAAATACTATCTAATAGAAGTAGTTCTAGTTCGTTTAGCGAGTTTGCTTTTTTCATCATCGTGCCCCTTAAATTCTACAAATTATAGACTCATCACCTAAGTATGATGACGACAGATTATCGTTAGAACTTTATATTTTTGATTTAATTTTAATTTCTCGTAATTTAAGCGAGTTATAATGGCTATTGACTTGCTTTGTCTAAAATGGGACTTTTTCGCGTCTTGCGTTCTTTTTATTGAGTATCTCAATTGAAGTGATTAGATTAATTAATTTTACCAATTGCGAAGTTTTAGGCATAGATCTTCTAGCTAATAATAGAGGATTGTTTTCATGGTTCATTTTTCAAACACAAAACTAGTTGCAAATAAGAATTGGGCTGTATGTGGAATTCTATTTGGATTCTTTGCAATCTTTGCGGCAGTCTGGCCAGTTCAAAATGTTGAAGTTGTATCAGATGCCGCACCTGCCGACTCCGGCGACGTTGCATGGATGTT
This sequence comes from uncultured Bdellovibrionales bacterium, assembly GCA_964472005.1. Lineage (GTDB taxonomy): Bacteria > Bdellovibrionota_C > UBA2361 > SZUA-149 > DAOLCO01 > CAYYIQ01. The sequence continues at coordinate 17,622 of CAYYIQ010000007.1, forward strand.
GGCAGCCTCAGCTCTTGTTCTTCTCATGACTCCGGGACTTAGCTTTTTTTATGGTGGGATGGTCAGATCTAAAAACGTAATTTCAACGATGCTGCAAAGTTCAGTTTGTATGGGTCTCGTCAGTTTAATCTGGGTTGTTTTTGGTTTTAGCCTGACATTTGGTGAAAGCTACTATGGGTTGATTGGAAATCCATTTACTTTCTTTATGTTTAATGGAGTTGGGGGCGCGACACATGCTGAGCTATCTCCGACAATTCCACTGGTTCTCTTCGCACTTTTTCAATTGAAATTCGCCATTATTACGCCAGCTTTGATCTCGGGTTCTTTTGCGGAACGAGTTAGATTTTCAAGCTATATGATTTTTATCTGCCTCTTCAGCGTGTTTGTTTATGCGCCTGTTGCGCACTGGACTTGGCATCCAGAAGGTTTCTTGCGGCGATGGGGGGTCCTGGATTTTGCTGGTGGTACTGTCGTTCATATGTCTGCGGGGATTGCAGCGCTAGCGGGCGCAATGTTTTTAGGGAGACGAAATACCCATCTTAAAAAAGAAGCGACTATTCCGGCGAACATTCCCTTTGTAATGCTTGGAACAGGGATGTTGTGGTTTGGTTGGTTTGGTTTTAATGCGGGGTCAGCTTTTGCAGCGAATGCTGCTGCTGCCACGGCATTCTTGACGACGAACACAGCATCTGCGTCTGCGATGATAACTTGGATAGTCGTGGATGGAATGACGGGACGAAAGCCTTCTGCGCTAGGGGCATGTATTGGGGCCGTCGTTGGATTAGTGGCAATAACTCCAGCCGCAGGTTTTGTTACTGTTGGGGCGAGTATCTTTATTGGGTTCTTCGCAGCTGTCGTTTCAAATTACGCTGTACATCTTAGATCAAAATCTTCCTTAGATGATACGCTGGATGTTTTTCCATGTCATGGTATCGGTGGGATTAGTGGAATGATTTTAACAGGCGTTTTTGCGACAGAGGGGGGACTAATTACAGGAAGTTCTACATTGTTTAGTTATCATCTATTGGCGGTAGTAGTGGTTTCCGCGTACAGCTTCATTGTCTCTTTAATGATATATAAGTTTATTTCTCTCTTTAGAACTCTTCGAGTATCGAGAGAGCAAGAAGAGATTGGTTTAGATATTAGCCAACATGGTGAATCAATACTAGACGTTTGATAATATTAATTATGCATGCGTGTTTTTTGATTGATAAAAGTTAGTTTGATTTGGTTCTTAAGGTTACGGACTGAATGTTCAGCTCTTTTGTTAGGTCAAGGATACTGATGGTGTCTTGAAGTTTAGAACCTTGATCACCTAGTATCACAACTTTTGAATTGTCGCCCAAGGTCTTTGATTTTAGTTCTTCTTTTAGCGTCGTCAAATCAAGTTCTCTCTTATTAATGGCGAAACCGCCATTTTCAAGGATTGAGATGGTAATTGTTTCGTCGTTAGATGTGGATTTTCCTGATTCGTTTGATTGGCTGACTGGAAGGTTTACCAGAAGTCCACGATTTTCTGTCATCGAAAAAGAGACAAGGACGAAAGTCGCTAGCAAAAAAAACATAATATCAATCAATGGTATTATCTCGATTCGAGCTTTCTTTTTGTATTTGGTGTTTCCAAGTTTCATTTGACTATCGAAAAGTTTTAATAATTTCAATTTGTAATATACACTGCTGTAATTTAGACTCACTAAAATTTTGATTACTAGCGTAATTTAAATCGTACTGGCAGTATGCATATAAGCGGTTGCTGTTATGCATGTAACATCTGGGCTTATTTTAGTATCAATTTCAATAATGAAATACCATATTAAGAGAATGCTTTTATAGATGATTAATACGTTAAAATTCGAATCTTGGAAAATTAAAGCTCAATAGTAGGAAAATCGGTTCTTAAGTCCAATCTTATGGGATTTGGCTAAAGCGATATATTCCACGTTTTAGAGTTAAGCTCGACATAGGAAATAGATCAAATGATAGCAGTGTGGATAAGAAAGAATGGACTCGCTTTTCTAATTTCTCTTTTGGTGACAAATGCGAGTTTCGCATCGCCTAGTTCTGAAATCGCTAGAGATTTAAACAAGCTCGGAAAGACTGGTAGGGTGCTGTATGTCGCAGCCCATCCTGACGATGAAAATACTAAAGTTATTTCATACCTTTCAAAGTTTCATAACCTAAAAGTAGGTTACCTCTCGTTGACTCGGGGAAGTGGTGGCCAAAATTTGATTGGTGACGAGCAATTTCCAGCCTTAGGGTATATCCGTACGGAAGAGCTGCTCGGAGCAAGAAAAATCGATGGAGGTGAACAATTCTTTACTAGGGCATTAGACTTTGGATTTTCAAAGACCGCCGAAGAGACCTTGAAGATTTGGCCGCGCGAAGATATTTTAGGCGACGTTGTCTATGCAATTCGTAAATTTAGACCTGATATAATAATTACACGATTTGCTCCAGATACAGAGGGCCATGGACACCATAAAGCGTCGGCTGTACTGGCGCGAGAAGCATTTTTCAAAGCTGCGAATCGAGATGAGTTTCCAGAGCAATTATTAGATGGTGAAGTTGACGTATGGCAGGCGAAAAAACTCTATCATAACAAACCACACTGGCTTAAAGAAGACTATTCTCATGATCCGTCTTTGGCTCAAATGAATGTCGGCGGGTATGATTTTTTAGATGGACTTTCGAATGGTGAAATCGCCGCGATGAGTCGAACTATGCATAAAAGTCAGGGGTTCGGTTCAAAGCCAGAGATCGGAGATCAAGTAGAATATTTTGAACCTGTTGAAATTGTTGCTGGAGATAGATTAGATCTACTAGGAGGCTTGGATTTTTCTTTAGATGCTTTAGGGTTAGATTTGAGTAAACTTTTGAATCAGATTATCGATGAATTTGATTTTAGATCTCCATCTAAGTCATTACCAAAGCTTTTAAGTTTGCGTGATAAATTTTCAGAAGTAGAAAATATCAAAATTAGAAATGAGAAAATAAACTATCTAGACAAAATTATTGCTAACTGCCTTGGACTTCAAGTTAGAATAGAGGCAACAAAAGCCGAATACTTTGAAAAAGAGGATATTGAAATTTCTTTAAAGATCTTTAATCCTTCGGATAAAACGATCACGCTAAAAAAGTTGGTTTATGGCGATAAGCAGTTCAAGTTATCCGAAAACGTGAAAAAGAATGGAATTTTATCGTTAAAGAAAAATCTAAAATCAACTTCTTTGACTATTCCATTTTGGTTGAAAAGTCCGACGATGATCGGAGCATATAATATTGAAGATCCGCAAAAAAGAAATTTACCGTCTGATGATCCATTAAGATCGGGGATGCTTGCAATCTCATTCGATAGTCATCAAATAATGGTTCCGGTAGAAGCTGGACATTACTCGGTCGATCCTACTAGGGGCGAGGTAAGAAGCTATGTAAGCGTGCTTAAGCGAGATTATCACGAGGTGATGGCGGATGTGGTGCTTGTAGGGGAGAACGGCAAAAGTAAAGACAACAACTCGACTGCTCGTAGGGAAATGGGACTAGTTTCATTAAACTATGACCATTTTCCAAGTTCGAAGCTTCTAGTCCCATATAAAGCCTACGAATTGTCACTAGCGAAAGTAGAAAATCCGAAGAGAGTTGCTTATGTTCAAGGGTCTGGCGATCAAAATCCCGAAATCCTAAGGAAAATGGGTTTCGTTGTAGAAGAGCTTTCCAAGCAAGCAGTTCTGAGCGATGAACTAGAGCTTGAAAGTTTTGATGTTTTTGTATTGGGGATTCGTGCTCTGAACGTTTTTCCAGAAATCGGAAAACTGAAACCTCGTCTTCAAGAATTTATGGAAGACGGCGGAGTGGTTATTGTTCAATATTCAACAGTAAATAGAATTAGTAAGATTGAAACAGAAATTTGGCCCTATGATATCGAAATTGGAAAGTCTAGAGTGACCGACGAGAAAGCCGAACCAAAATTTTTAGTCCCAGACCATCCAGTTTTCTCAAGCTACTATCGTATTGATAAAAGCGATTTTGAAAATTGGGTGCAAGAAAGAGGTCTATATTTTGCATCCTCTTGGGATAGTCATTATGTTACTCCAGTTTCATTTGCGGATAGTGGTGAGGATGACCTTGCAGGTGGACTTTTAGTCTCAGAGGTAGGAAATGGCTATTTCGTTTACACAGGTCTTTCTTTCTTTCGCCAGTTGCCAGCTGGTGTTAGTGGTGCCGCAAAGCTATTTACCAATCTGATGTATTTGTCGGAAACTAATTCGAAGAAAAAGTGATCGTTTCAAACCTCGACTATATAGTATTCTTTATTACGATTTTTAGCATCGTCTTCTACGGTATTTGGCTCAATAAGAAACAAAAAACTATTGATTCCTATTTGAGAGGTGATAGGAAATCAAGTTGGTGGGTAGTGTTTCTGTCCGTTGCGGCTACTCAGGCTAGTGCAATCACCTTTCTTTCTACGCCTGGGCAAGGATATTCTGATGGTCTTGGCTTTGTGCAGTTTTATTTTGGGATGCCGTTTGCGGTTGTGGTTGTCGCGTATTTTATTGCTCCAAAGTTTATAGGTGCAAATATCTATACGGCTTACGAATATCTGGAAAAGCGTTTTGATCTTAAAACAAGACAAATTACCGCATTCTATTTTTTAATCCAACGTGGAATGGCGGCGGGTCTAACAATATATGCACCTGCGATTGTATTTTCGATTGCTTTAGATATCTCGTTGGATTGGATCATTTTTTTCTTAGGTGGTTTTGTCACACTGTACACGTTAATCGGTGGCACAAAGGCAGTCAGTCAAACTCAGTCGTTTCAAATGTTGGTAATTTTCATTGGGATGATTTTTACTTTTGTATTTGTGCTTTTTTCTTTACCGCAGCAAGTTTCATTATTTGATGTCGTTGATATCGCTAGTATCTCAAGTAAGACAGAAATGCTAAATTTTAATTTCGACTTGAACTCACGCTATACTGTCTGGTCAGGGTTGCTAGGAGGTTTTTTTCTATCACTTTCATATTTTGGAACGGATCAGTCGCAGGTTCAACGATATTTATCTGCTAAATCTTTGAAGGATTCAAGATACGGGTTGATGGCTAACGCTATTCTGAAAATTCCAATGCAGTTATTTATTCTATTTTTGGGTGTTTTGATTTTTGTGTTCTTCCAATTTAATAAACCACCTCTATTTTTCAATTCGGTTGAGTTAGGTAGACTCTCCGAAAGCAGTTTGAAAAAACAAGTGTCTATTTTAGAACATGACGCAGATAAGATTCATCGTGAAAGAAAAACTATGCTTCTTTCATACGTGCAAGGAGATAAAGATGAAGTCGCCGTTCGAGGAGCAATCGAGAGTTTAAATGGCGAGGAGAGGTCGATTAGAGACGAAGTGCGTAGTCTTATAAAAGAAAATAATCCTGCAGCAGAAACGAACGATAAAGATTTTATTTTTATTTCTTTTATTTTAAAATATCTGCCAGCAGGTCTTATTGGATTATTGTTAGCCGCATTTGCTTCTGCATCAATGTCTTCAACCGCGAGTGAAATTAATTCTTTAGCAAGCACAACAATCGTTGATTTCTATAAACGTTCGTTTCGTTCAAATAAAACGGAAGGTCACTATGTGATCGCAGCTAAAATAATGACTTTATTGTGGGGGATATGGGCAATGATCTTTGCGTCATTTGCATCGCTGTTTGAAAACCTTATTCAAGCTGTAAATATAATAGGTTCTTTGTTTTATGGGGCGATTTTGGGAGTGTTTCTTTTAGCTTTTTCTAAGTGGAAGATCAATGCAAGTGCTGTTTTTGTCGCTATGTTACTTAGTGAAATAATTGTTATTAGTCTTTATTTTACTCAGCCAATTGGATTTCTTTGGTTTAATTTAATTGGAACTATCTTAGTTGTGGTTCTTTCCTTAGTGTTAACTCTAGTTTCTAAGTTTGTGTTAAAACTTTCCTAAGGTGGATTTTAAGCTGCCCTAAATTTTATTTTCTATTAAGATATTTTACTCTTCGCCTAATGATATGCTTGCGTGGGAATTTTCCTGGTTGATAATTATGTTGAGGGCTAGATTATGGCTTAAAAGAGGCTAACTATTTGCCATGCTTAAAGATAAGCGTTATTTGAAATTATACAAACTTATTAGAGGAAATGATGAACAAATCAAAATTAATTCTAAACGGACTTATTTCAATAGGTGCAATTTCTACTTCGTTGAGCGTGTCAGCGGAAGTTATTTTGCCGAAAGCAAGTCCAATCTCTCACGTTAGTCAAAGAATCGGTGTTACCGACGTGTCTATTGAATATTCTAGTCCTGGAGTAAAGGGACGAAAAGTATTTGGAGACCTGGTCAAGTTTGGTGAAGTTTGGCGAACTGGTGCCAATATGTGTACGACAATAACTCTAAGTACGTCAGCGATTGTTGCAGGGAAAGAGGTACCAAAGGGGAGTTATTGTTTGTTTACCATTCCTAATAAAGATTCATGGACTGTCATTTTAAATGGCGAGGGTAATCAGCCAGGTGCTTTTGTTTATGATCAAGCTAAAGACGTTGCTCGTGTGGAGGTTAAGCCAGAGAAAGGCGAGTCTACAGAACGCTTAACTTTTAGTTTTGCAAACTTTTCTGAAAACGAAGGTAAGCTTAATTTAAACTGGGATAATGTAAAACTTTCTATTCCAATGGAGTTTAAGACAGCAGACCTTGTAAATCAGAATATTGAATCACTAAACGATGAAAGCACAGGCGCAGACTATGGCGATGCGGCGAAGTATGTATTTCAAGACTTGGGTGATGCAGAACGGGCTTTAGTTTTAGTTGATAAGTCTATCGCCAAGGAAGAGACTTGGAATAACAATTGGATTAAGGCTCAAATCTTAGCTAAAAAAGGAATGAATTCCGAAGCTAAAATTTTAGCAGAGAAAGCACTTTCTTTAGGTGATGAAACAGTTGTGTTTAAGTATTTTAAACCTTCAATTGAGAAAGCTGTAAAGAATTGGAGTTAAGCTAACTACTTTACAAGTGGTGATTAGTAACCATTTAGCCATTCAAGAAAGCTTTCTTGAATGGCTAAATAAACTTCCTGTATCTCAACTATTAAAGATTTGATTCTACAGCAGTCCCAAGCTCCTCAAGTTCTTCTTTAGTTTTGCTCTCGAGTTCCACAAGCATGTTAAATGGTATGAGGCAAACAATTGCGATCGCAAGCCCATAGGCTGTTGCAAGTAGGGCTTCGGAAATACCCCCTGTAATCGCAACTGGTGCAGTGATTTGGTCTGCTCCGATTGACGAAAATGCGTTTATCAACCCGATGACCGTTCCCAAGAGCCCGAGAAGTGGTGCGAGTGTTATCGCGGTATCTATTATTCCCAGCCCACGTTTAATGCTATTTAGCAGTGAGGTTGCTTCATGTTGGAAGCTAACTTGAAATGAAGTTTTACTAGAGATGTCGGAATCAAAGACAGTCTTTAGCAAGGGGTCTTTGGATGATTGAATTAATTGAAATGCATCAGTTAGTTTGTTTGTAGAGATTAGTTTAATAAAACGATTAAGCTGAAAAGAATCTTTTTTTAGTTTAAATCGTAGATAGAAAAAAAATCTTTCTAAAATAACGGAGAAGCTAATTATCGAAAGAGCGAGTAATGGCCAGATAATGGGTCCACCTTTCGTAATTAAATCGTTCATAAAAGTCCTTTGGTTGATGAATTATAATTTTACTGCTTTGTCCGAGTGGATTACTAAAGCCAGTGCTTTGCTTGATTCAATAATATTTGTTTTAAATAGTTAAGTATACCTACTAATTGGAAACTGATTGCGGGTATCTATTACTTTCTTTTATAACAAATATTGTCATTTGGCGAAATAGTGCGGGCCTTCACCTTGAGAGCGTTTTAGTTCGTTATTTCAAAGTATGTGAGAGGGGTGATAGAAGTCTCAAAGCCAATTTATCTCTATTCTATCTCCAAGACATGTTTAGGATAGAACAAAAATAGCGCTCTTGGTAATTGAAATTAGGGTTCTAGCTAAAAGGGATATTTTAATCTATTTGACTAAGTGTCTTTCGAGTTCTAGCTGGAGGTAGTGTTTGTTTTGGTGTAGGAGTCGCCTGCGCTTCAGTTTCTAAGTTTGTGCTCTCCGTTTTCTTAGGTTCACTTGTTTCAGAAAATGCTTTTAGAATTTCAGTTATCTTATCACCTTTTACTGGTTTCGATTTTAAGTAATCTGATTCTCCTTTGTCAAAACCCAATTGAGAAAATGGCTTTTTATGCTGCGCTTCGCAGTTTGAGATAAGGCTAAATAAAATAACTATTGTGAGTGGTAGAGAAGAGTATCTAATCATCTTATTCCTTCATGCTATCCCAGGGAAAGTGTCCTTCGGCTAAGATAAAGTTTGAAATTTGATTCATTTCGTTATCTTCGTTACCTTTTTCAACTCTTCGGATTAATTGCGACGCAGTTCTTTTATAGTCAAGAGTGAAGCATTTTACTATATTTATCAGAGTTTCTTTTTCGGCTCCGTCTACCGATTTTATCTTTGATTTAACTCTTGTCATTAGGCAAAGCGCTGCAAATGTATAGGTTGCAATTTCAGCAACTCTTTTAATTTCGAGTTGTTTGTTAATAACGTCTTTTTTATGGGTGCGAACTAACTTTTCACTAACTCGGGCAAGAGACGCAATAACGCGTTCGATTATTTCGGCAAAATCTTTGAGTTCACTAGGAATGTCTTTTAATTCGTCTAGTCCAATCATCGTTTTTTGTGTGAACCTTGAACTAACGTAACTAGAGAGCAAGCCGAAGCCTTTGATTGGATCGTTAAAAATTTCACCTGGTTTTTTGAAAACATCCTTAAGATATTCACCAACATCTTTCAGCCCGGTGAGTCCTATGTAAAGGCGAAGTATCTCATTCGTACCTTCAAAAATCATATTGATTCTTGAATCTCTAAGGTATCTTTCGTATTCATAGTCCTTCATGAATCCGTTGCCACCTGCAATTTGCAGAGCTTCGTTGACTGTGTACCAGAGTGATTCTGTCGCATATATTTTCGACATTGCAGCTTCGACTGAATAGTTCTGATGACCAGAGTCGATCATATGACTTACGACTCTTACGATACTTTCTGTGACGTAGCATCGAATAGTCATTTGCGAAATTTTATCTTTGATTAGCTCGTATTCTGAAATCGATTTTCCAAATTGCTTTCGTTGAGTGGCTTGTTCACAAGATAGTTTGATCATGTGCTTCATTCCACCGACGCTTCCTCCCCCCAACCCCGTTCGACCGTTGTTGAGAATTTCCATTGCGATTTTGAATCCCTTACCTTCTTCTCCAAGAAGATTTTCTGCTGGGACAGTCACGTTGTCGAACATTACACTAGTTGTAGCGGAGGCTCTGATTCCAAGTTTGTCTTCTTTCGGACCGGAGGTTACTCCATTGTAAGATCGTTCGACTATGAATGCTGAAAGTTTTCCCTCTTCGCCTTCGGTTCGCGCAAAGACTGTAAAGAAGTCAGCAAAGGCTCCGTTTGTAATCCAAATTTTTTCGCCATTGAGTATCCAGTTGCCATCAGCATCTTTTTTGGCAGTTGTTCTAATTGAAGCTGCATCGCTTCCTGAACTCGGTTCGGTAAGGCAAAAAGCTGCGATAGTTTCTCCAGTAGCAAGCTTTGGAAGATACTTTTCTTTTTGTTCTTTAGTGCCAAAGAGTAGCAGTCCTTTCATTCCGATAGAGCTGTGTGCTCCAATGGTTAGGGACGTTGATGCGTCGTAATTCGATGTCTGTTGTAGGACTCTGGCGTAAGCCGCATTTGATAATCCAAGGCCGCCGTATTCTTCAGGTATGATTAAACCAAACAGACCTAGTTCTTTTAAGGCATTTAAGTATGATTCAGGCTGTTCACCTTTCTCGTCGTATAATCTGAAGTTATCAGATTCACCAGATAAAAATTTATCTACTGTTTCAAGAACAATATTGAGTGTTTCTTGATCTTCCGTCGGGGTCGCGGGGAACTCTTGGAGTTGATCAGATTCAATTTTGCCTAAAAAGAGGGAGCAGGCAATGCTGTTTAGTTTTTCAGAAGTATTCATAGGATAAAAACAATAGTCTTAATAGTTATTTACCATAGTTAGACGTTCGTTGCAGTAATAAAGTTGCGCCTATTAATTTGATTTGGATCTTTTTACGCTTATTTCTCATCATTAATAGAGGGGAATTCGAGGAACGAATACCTTCACTAATAGAGAGAGCGATGGAGACGATCTTGAACTATGGTTTGCTGACGAT
>CAYYIQ010000008.1:0-21465 GCA_964472005.1 uncultured Bdellovibrionales bacterium
ACTAATCAATCCGGAAAAGTTGATCATTCGCAACCAAACTAAATAAGTCGTTAATGAATCACACTCATTATAATCAACGATTTCCTTTATCTTACCTTCTTTCCAAAGATCAAAAACTTGGTTTCCATCAACACCTAACTTGCCAGGTATTCCCGAAGATGCCGCTAATTGGTGAAGCGATGGAGAGGAGCCCCTACCCCATCCACCCAATACTGCTCTAATATCAATATGAGCTTCACTTGATTTAGAAAAGTAGTCATAACCTTCCCATGGCTTATTAGGTCGTTTTGAAAAACTAGGAGCCCTCACCCCGCACGCAACCCCTCTTTGCAAAAGTATCGGGAGGTCGGAATCATGTGAGTTAAATCCTACGAGCTGAGGTTGTTTCTTTCCGATCCCATTTAAGAATCGTTCAATAATTTCCCTCTCTTCCATTGTCTTATTGCCATCAGGCAACGAAAACATATCAACAACGACTTCACCATTGTCTTGGACGGTTCGAGTGAAAATCGCAATTGAAACAACTTGACTCAAAATCAGTTTTAAAAAGGGGCGTGGCATATCTTCCGTTGCCCCACCCTCTTTCCACATTACATTACAGACCTCATCATCCGTTAAATCATCACCTAGAAAATAGACCGCCCTTCCAGCTTTTACATCAGGAATCCATTCACAATCAAAAGCCCATACTGTATCCGGAAGTGTTTTTAACATAAATTTTCCATTTGTGATTTTTGGTACTTCTCAAAACAAACTTTGAATTCATTCAGATTAAAATGATTTGGCAGCTCAAAATCGTCAATTCGTTTTAGTTGAATAAGTCCTTGCAATGAGTTGCAAATAAACGCTGAATCAATTTTATCAATTATCTGATCTAATAAAATATCTTCCATAATACAAGAAATATTATTTAAAGATAGGCAATCAAGAACGAGTGAACGAGTCACTCCATGTAGGATCCGATTTTTTGGTGTAAACCATTTATAATCCTTATCAATCCAAAATATATTGCTCCACGCCCCTTCTCTTAGATAGCCCTGATTGTCAATTAACAAGGCTTCATAACAACCTTTCTCGTTTGCAAATCTTCTGGCTGCATTTGACACATTTATATTTGTAGATTTCACAAAGGGATCTTCACGCTCTCCCACAAACGTACATGAGCTTACAAAACTTTCACTATTCAAGTCGAATGCAAGGATAAACATTTCAAGACCATTAATTGAATTTATGATTCTCAAATAATGATCATTTTCAAAATCACATTGCGTTGAATTTTGCTCTAGAAACAGAAAGATTTGTTTAGTTAAAACTTCACAATTAACCAATTTTAGTTGATAATACTCGCTGCCCTTTCTTAATCTCTCCAAATGCATTTTCAATCTGACAATTGATGCGACCTTGCTGTCTTTGCATAATTCTATTTTACACGATTCAAAGACTGACCTTGTACCGTATTGATAAAAAAAATTTTCCCTGACGTCAGAGTTACTCATTGACTACACGTAAGTGTTTGTTACTAATAATAAAAAATCTCGACCCAAATCATTTGCCATTCGAGTAATATTATAGATTCTCTCATCTCGACCCATTGCTAACTGGAATAAAGATCTATAGACGAAATTCTGCCTACTTTAAATCATCAAATTAAAGACTGCAATAATCCCTCAATGACGAGAGGCCGAACAAGCTCCTACTTTAACAGGAATTAACAGTGGAAAGATATTAAATGAAAGTTTATTTTGATATAAGACGGCTACTGTCCGCAAAGTATAAATAATTGAATTTTATGCTTTTGGGTATAGTATATGGAGCAACTGATTTTAGAACGTAATTTACTCGAGCAACGAAAGCGATGGGCCCAGTTGTCTAGACTATGAATTTAATTATTATAGATAATTTTGACTCGTTCACTTGGAACCTGTACCAACAGTTCTCTAGTTGCGTCGCAAAACTTGATCGAAGCGATATAAAGATCCAAGTACTTCGAAACAACTCTGTGCAACTCGACGCAATTGATCTTAATAACACCATTGGAATAGTTATAGGACCTGGCCCCGGTCGCCCAGAAGAAACTGGCAGTTCATTGAAAGTTTTTAAAAAATTTGTCGGCAAGATCCCTTTCCTAGGAGTTTGTTTAGGACATCAATTGATTGCACAATACTTCGGTTCGACTATATCAAAAGCGATACTACCGATGCATGGGAAAATTTCTCAGCTGAAAAATATTTGTGGAAAATTGTTAGATGGCACTACTTCTGAATTTTCGGTAGTAAATGTTGCAAGGTATCATTCATTGATCGCCAATTCTAAAAATTTCCCTGCGAGTCTAACCATTACTTCGACCTCAGAAGATAATGAAATAATGTCCTATGAAAATCTTGATCAACACCTCTACGGGATTCAGTTTCATCCCGAATCATTCCTGACTGAGTGCGGGGATATAATCATAAGAAATTTTCTAGTTCTAGCACTTAAACATCGGGGCAATCATGAATAGCTTAGAAAATTCTATAATATTTGGTGATTTTATAAAGCAAACGTATCAGGTGTTTCAAAATCCATTATTTTGTGCGATTGGTTTCGCTGATAGGTCAACTTTCGAGAACTATGGAAGCAGCAAAAGTATTGAATTCGAGAACACTTTTGATGCAATGGAAAAAATCTTACGCATCCAAAAATCTACTTCTATCTATTTGCTTGCTTCTTTTTCCTATGAATTAGGAGAAAAATTTGAACAAATTGAATCACAAATTCCAGCAAGCGATTTTCCACTCTATTGCCTATATGCCTTCAAGGAAGTTTCAATTGCAGGACAACAGGAAGTCGAAAACTCGCTCTCTAACTGCGGAATCAAGCCCCCAGAGATAGACCTCACCGAGCTATCAAAGTTCTCGAATTTCAGAGAAGATTCTTATAAAAATTCGATTAATAAAATTAAAACTCTAATTGAAGATGGTGAAGCGTACCAAGTCAATCTCTCTCAAAAATTTACACTCCCATTCAACCATAGCCCCCTAGAGTACTTTTTCACACTTCAAAAGATTCATCCATCAACATACAGCTGTTATTTTCCTGTCCTTTCTAAGACGAACAACTTTGGAACTATCATCTCCCATTCACCAGAACTATTCTTAGAGAAAACAGGTGGTGAAATTACCACTAAGCCCATTAAAGGTACGAGACGAAGGGGTCTGAGTGAAGCCGAAGACAGCCATTTAATGATGGATCTACAGTCCTCAAGTAAAGATCAAGCTGAACTCGCTATGATAGTTGATATCGAACGAAACGACCTGGGTAAAATATGTGATATTGGAAGCGTCAGGGTCACCTCTCACGCCAATATCATTCAAAGATCAAATGTTTTCCACCTTGAAAGTAAAATTACCGGTAAGTTACCTAATCATGTTGATTTAATCGAAATCTTAAAGGCAGTATTCCCATGTGGTTCGATAACAGGTGCGCCCAAAATAGCCGCTCAAAAAATAATTTCTAATTTTGAAAACACTACTCGCGATATATATACGGGTTCGATTGGCGTAATCTATCCGGACTCAAATTTCACCCTAAATGTCGCTATTCGAAGTTGCATTGTGCGCGACAAAAAAATTAAATTCAATTCAGGTGGTGGAATAGTTCACGAATCTGTTCCAGAAGAAGAATGGATGGAAACTCTTTATAAAGCAAAGGGCCTCTTTGAAGCGTGGTATTTGGTTAACGAAGCTGGCTAACACTACTTAGACTATAGTTAGTGATCTGGTAAGTTAGCTGAGTAAACAGAAAGAGTGATAACGAAAACAACGCAGTAATGACGGAAAGAAAAAGCTCTTCGTTTTTTAAAATAAGTTTAATGCAGCCAATAGGCTAAGGAACTTTAACGGCTTGCAATGTATACGATATTTTACTAAATTTGATATTCATTTAAAAGGAGATCTTATGAAATATTTAATCAGTTCAATGTTATTTTTAGGTGTACTTTCAGGTTGTAGCCTTGTTGGAGATTGTCATAAATCTGCTTCTAAGAGCGAAGGCAAATGTACAAAATGTGGAACATCAGAATGCTCATGCAGCGCAGCTGACACTTGTGACAAGTGTTCTAATGAAAAAGAAGATAAAAAAAGCTGTCACTAAGACTGTCGAAACAGTCTAAAAGACACTAATGACCATCTTCAAACTTTTTTTGGCTTGAGGATGGTCATACTATAATAGTTTTTCTCGGATAGTAAATCTACTGTCTTCTAGATGCCAGGTTCTTGATCGCACTAAACCCTCCATCTGGTAACTTTGTTGGCATCGCCCGAGCGCCAATTTGCCCTAAAGCCGTTGCGTTTGAAAAAGAAAGGAAAGTGAACTCCCCTGATGGCCAATTTTCTTTAAAGTAGTCTGGATTATCTGGATGCGCCAAATCGAAAACATGAAAACCATGACTTTCTACCAACTCATGTAAAGCTTGAATTCTACTAGGAGTAATATCTAATCGACTAGGTATGATGCATCCGCCTTGTGCTTCGATTTGTTTAATAACATCTTTAACATTCATTGGAATTGTATAATTCCGCAATCCTCGTTTTGAACTAGGAATATTTAATGCTTCTAAAACCTTGTCTAAGTCCTGTTTACTGTAGTTTTCAGGGAAAAGTGCAACTAGATTAACCTCGTTACAACTTCCGATTGAACATTTCAGATCTAATCCAGGAATGATTGTAACGCTAGTCTCATTAGCGCATCTTTTTATTATGTCAATGAACTCTGCTGAGTGATAATCAGTTACAGCAATCATATCTAAGCCTTTTGCTTTAGCAAGCTTAACCATCGCTGTAGCAGGATCGACACCACCGGTTGTAAGATAACCCTCCGACGCTGGAGAATGAACTCTTAAATCCATATAAACTTTTTTTGCTGACTTACCAGGTTTAGCAAGGAAACCAGTTTTCTTTTGGTTTTTTGCTTTTTCCTTCTGTCGACTTTGATTTCTTTTTGCCGCTTCTCTGAATGGCTTCAACATTTGATCGGTTGGAGTTGCAATCAATGTTGGTCTTGGCGGTTCATAAGCTTTCATCTTCATTGAGTTCTTTGGCAGCAAACTAGCCTTTTCCTTAACGACCGCTTTCTTTTTATCTTTTGGTTTGGTTTTTAAACTTGAAGAGGTTTTTGCGGAAGTTTTACTGGTAGACTTCGTATTCTTTGCTTTTACTTTTGGAGAAGCTTTCGCTGTCGATTTGGTTTTAGCTTTAGGTGCAGCCGTCGCTTTTGCGGACTTAGCGGCTACTTTCTTACCCTTAACTGCTTCTTTTGCCGGTTTTTTACTTGCCTTTTTCGACGCAGGTTTTGCAGTTTTCAAATTTTTTTTCGATTTTTCTGTCTTCGCCATAATTGCACCTACTTCTAACTTTTTTATCTCTTCGATAGAATTTTTGATTCTATTATATTTATATATTTCAACTGATTAAATATTCCTTCTCGAACTCTATTTAACCTCACTCTTCGAAACATCTGTTCTCTTATTGGTCATCAAACGTGAACTCGAAGCCGGAGTCGCAGCGACTGGTGCCACATTTAAATCTAAATCAAATGCATTGGGAAAAAACTTTTTCATAATGTTTCTAATTTCTAAAAGTTTATTTTCAATCTTATGCATCTCCTCTTCTCCAGGCACCGAATCAACCAAATTCTGAACCTTATCAAGACGACCTTGAAACACCCCAATCATAGACTCAATTTCACTCAACGACTTATCAATCAATTCCATTTGATTGCTGTCTGGCAAACCCAAAATTTGCGCTAAAGCAACTAATGTACCTTCAACCGAAGTGCTAGATTCACTTTGAATACTCAAAAGATTTCCTCCCTCTGTCAAAAGTTCTTTTTCAGTTAATTCCATGCAAATCGTTTCCAAGTTGATCAATTTCAAACAAAATTTTCACGAGTATATTTAGCCCTAAATGATAGGTCCTAGTTCATCACCAGGAGGACACTCCAAACGCACGTAAGTATCTAAATTTACGCGTATTTAGGTATCCGAAATAAGGAATATTTCGTTTAACATTTATTCTGATGCTTACTTGGATAGATCTGATTCAGGGATTGAATCATCTTTCTGATTCAAGATAACGAGCTTGATACTTTCAATTCTGTGGCCTTGAACTTTTTCAACGACTAATTTAACGCCTTCGGTAATATCGTCTGGATTTTGGCTATTTTCAGGCTCCCCATCTGTAGATCCTGTGTCAATACCTATCCGATTTATGTAGACATTTTCGAGATCTTCAAAGTCTATAACAATTTCATCGCCGTTTATTGGCATTCTTCCTAAACAGGTAAAAATAAATCCTGCAATAGTATCGTATTCACCTTCAGGTATCGAAATAGAAAATTTTTCGTTAAGATCTGCAACTAAAACACCACCATCAACGGTGATATCACCATTTATAGCTATTGAAATATCTTTCTCGAGTTCGTCGCCTTCATCGAAGATATCACCAACGATTTCCTCAATTAAATCTTCCATCGTTACTACGCCATCTAATCCACCATGCTCATCCAAAATTATTGCCATGTGTAATTTACGGCGCCTAAATTCATTTAGAAGTTCGTCAATAGCTTTAGTACCTGGGATAAAGTACGCCTGCCTCATTACCCGACGAACATCGAACTTTTTCTGTTTTCCATCTTCAGGTTCAACCAAAAATGGAATAATATCCTTAGCTAAAAGTACACCAAGAACATCATCTACCTTGTCACCTTGAACTGGTAATCTTGAGAATCCTGAGTCTACGACAAGTTTTGCAACATCCGATAAAGTTGAATTGACTTCGATGAAAGTAAGATCAGTCCGTGGGGTCATAACTTCCCTCGCCACAGTCTCAGAAAAGCCCACGACACCTCTGATCATTCTTGCCTGTTCCACACCAATTTCAGATGAATAAGGCGCGGAGGAAAATAATCTTTTCAACTCCTTAATTGAAAGAAGATCCTTGTCAGTTTGACCTACCGTTAATCTGAAAGGTTTTAAAAGGAGATTGGCTAAAGTGTACACAGTTCTACTTACTGGATAACTTATTTGCGTATATATCTTCACGAAGTTTGCAAGCAATCTAAGCGTCGCTTCTGGAAATGACGCAGCAACCGCTTTGACTACCAATTCACCAAAAATGACATGAACAAAAACCAAGGTGCACAACGACAACAACCATGACATGGAATCGATCGACGCAAGTGTTTCAAAAAATATAATATTGGTAGAGGAAAGTAATTCGTTAACGATCGGACTTAAGTAACGTATTCCAAACCATCCAATCAAAATGCTACACGCAGTAATAGCTAGTTGAATAGACGCTACGCACAATTCTGAGTTATCTAAAAGCCATTGGCTTGCACTTTTATTGTTGTTCTTCTTTGAGTCTATTTCTTTTACGTTTTCAGGATCGCAAGAAATTAATGCATACTCAGCCGCAACAAAAATTGCATTAAGTATAATAAGGCTTATTACGGGATATACAGTAGGTAGGTTACTTAAAGGGTCAGGGTCCATTTATTTAGAAAAATTTAATCTTCCATCCTTCTATGATACTTTTAATATTGATGCCAGTAAGTTAATTTAAAACTTCTCGATTTTTGTCTCTACTCTTTAAGACAAATGACACCTAAACAACCGCTAACATTACGACGAAGCGTTTAAACATCTCTCATATTACCTTTTCCAAGGCTTGTACATACAGTTATTACGCGAACGTATACTTATTAAAAACTGGACGAAGCTTATAGCATAAAAACTAGCTGCTTAGACAAGCTCATCTTCTATTAAATCTTATCGTCCGTGTGTTTAAATAGGTTTAAACATAATACGGATGCAAACTTAAGTTTAAGCTAGGCACCTATATTGACTAGATAAAACATCACTATTCAACTAGGAATAAGGCCGATTATCGGCAGCTAGAGTTGAGGTTTTTGAGGTTTGGAAGTATCGCATCCGAAGTTAATAAAGCGTCTTGCCCTCGTTTAGCATGCGCAACATCAAAATAAATATACTCGGGCTTTTCCTTTAATGACAAAAATTTTTCGCATGTAAAACTATTTAATAGCTCTTTATTCGAAGCAGCTCTATCCACGTAATCGATAGCATGTGAACTTAACCAACCTTCATATCCTAAAAATATTTGTCTGCCAGCAGCAGTAACGATACTGTTATGTGAAGCCTTCGCCACAATGGCACCGCCTCCCGTTCTTTCACGTAATAATCTGGCTTGATTAAGGTTAACTTTCGAATAGATCTCGTATGGTTTCTTAATCGACAGTGATACCGCGGTCTCCATCACCCCCGGCAAAATTGCCAGAATTATTAATAAATAGCCCCAGAACGATTTGTGATTATTAACAGTATAAAAACAAATGACAGCACAATAAATACCTATAAATGCTTTGTATGTATCCCAGTCCCAAACACTAAATTGAAATATATTGAAGAGTAAAAATATCATTATCAATGGTATTGTTTCCGAATAAATTTTTTTTCTGAATACCAACGTAAAGAAGATAAATAGGACTACCGCATTAATAGCCCACATTTCCAATGCTCCTAAGATCTCAGAATTAAACATTGAATCACTTTTCCACGGCATCCAAAATCCTACGACTTTCATAATCCCATGCTTCGTATGTAGCAGATAGAAACTTGGCAACGTAAAAAGCAGAGCTAAAGTAAAATATTTTACTACATGGTGAAAGTCTCTGTCCCGAGTCCTGCAAAATATAAACCTTTGAAGTAAAGAAAGGGAGATAATGGAAATCCCCACGAGAGCTAAATAAAAATGGACCATAAAGGTTAGACTAAGCACAATCGCAATAAGAATTTCATAGTACGCACTTTCAATTTTTTCACGCGACTTCAATGAAGACCAAAGAGATAAACAAACGACTAATATGGCGAGACCCAAGACTGCTCCGCGTTGAGGAATCCAAATACAAGATATAAATACTGTCCAGGGATAACCGTCTCTTAGATAATTGTGAGACAATTGCGAAAACACATCTTGCCCTTCAATAAGCGCAATTAATTGCTTAAAAAAAATCGTGAATGTTCCGCCACCAAACAATAGTAAATATGAATTAAAACCAGACTTAAAGAAATTAAATGTAAAATAAATAATTGCCCAACTGCTAATCCATTGAAAAAAATATATTAGGCAAAACAATTTCCAATTATCTGGTTCAAATGAAAAACATGCGGTCCAGAAGTCTATAAAAAAATAATACGAAAGTGGCACACCCGGATATACCTGATAATCTTTTAAAATCTCCATATTGAAAGCAAAATTAGCTGTGATGCCAAGATGGAAAGGAAAATCACCATAGTTGTTTGACCAATACGTCACTAATCCGTTTTGGTATGAAACTATTGAGAGACCTATTAGCGAGACGATCGAAAAATAAACAATAGTTGAAATGGCTATCCCATTTTGAATTAAATTTACGTACGCCTTTCTCATCTTTAAAAGGGTAACTGTATGTTCAGAAAAGTTAAGAAGGAAGGAAACGAATAAAATCAGTGCAAACGCAACGTGTAGGTTTAAACCAAATCTATACAACAGATACGTAAGCCAAAGATGAATTAGAAGTCCGAGGCACCAATGTAATAGATCTTCAAGTACAAAAGATTCTACCTGACTCTCACCAGCGTCGACAGAACGGGTGAGACGTCCGATGAGACCACAGAATGACTTTCCTAATCCAAAATATAAATAGTGTGAAACAAAATAAGTTATTAGAAAGTAAATCATTTTAGTCTATTGCTTGATCTTAGTATAAATTTCATTTTAGAAATTTATACTAAGATCAAGTTGTTCACCAGTAGTGAAGCTAAGTTACGGTCGACCTACTATACTACACAAGAAACCAGAGAGCATATTTTTTAAATGACGAAACCAAGGAATGTAGCAACAAATTGATGGATCAACGTTAACGCCTACGGTTTATTCAAAGTGCTCAATGTCTCCACCAAGCAAGTTGTCACTTAAGCGAGATAAGAATCTTTTTCTTTATCGCTTACACGATACGACCCGGCAAGAATTGATTGAGCATCGTCTCTAATCATTGAGGACAAACCATTTATGATTTTAACGTGTCGAGTAACTTCGTCCCAATTTTCGTTAACGATAAAGCTTCTCAAGTCTTCAGCCAAAACCCTTTGCTTGATAACTATATCTGTATATTGGTCCATTCGACTGATTACGTCATTTGGAATATTTTCCTTTTGACTTAAAACCTTTTTAGTAAGGTCTATACATTTATCCAAATCATCAAACGATTCGATCAACTTTCCTACTAACAACTCAGTCGTCATAAATTCCCCCAAAAATAGTGTACTAAAGACAAAGGTAAGTCTGAGTTAAAGCTAAACTTAAGTCAATACTTTCATAAGTATCTATAAATGCGAGCTTTGTTAAACTACTATTTTACAGCTTATTCGTTATAACCTCTATCTGATAGATGGTTAGCGTCGTAGTCGTGATTTACTCAGCAATGAACAATAGCACCTTTATCAGCTTAAGCCCACCGAATTTGGCCTATATCAACAAATACCAAGAGAATTTCTTACTTCTGCCATCGTTTCCAAGGCAATTACCCTAGCCCGCTCCGCCCCATTCTCTAGAGCTTCTTCAACTTCTTTAGGCTGATTAATGAAATATTCATATCTTTCGCGAATCGGACTTAGCTCGCGCATTATAACTTCAAATAGCTCTGCTTTCGCCGTTCCATAACCCATACCACCTTTACGATATCGCTCTGCTAAATTTGCAATTTCGTCGGGTGTAGCAAAATGTTTATATAGACTAAAAATATTACATGTATCAGGATCTTTACTCTCATCTACGTTTTTGGAATCTGTAACTATTCGCTTTACTTTTTTATTTATCACGGATTCTTTTTCAAATAATCCAATGTAATTGTCATAGCTCTTTGACATTTTACGTCCATCCAGCCCGGAAACAACACCCGCCTTTTCATCAATCATGGGTTCTGGGATCGGGAAAGTCGTTTTAAAATGATAGTTAAATTTTTCCGCAATTTCCCTAGACATTTCCAAATGCTGTTTTTGATCAGAACCGACTGGAACTTTAGTAGCCTTATATAGGAGAATATCAGCAGCCATTAAAATAGGATAAAACAAGAGACCTGCATTCACCTGTTGATTCTTTTGCTTCTTATCTTTGAAAGCATGTGCCCGCTCAAGCAATCCTAAAGGAAATTGGCACGCAAAGTACCAAGCAAGTTCACAAACTTCAGGAATATCTGATTGTTTGAAGATAATAGTTGAAGGCTTATTCAATCCTAACGCTAGGTACGTTGCAGCTAAAGAGAACGAAAATTCTTTTAGTTCATCTTTCTTGCTTACCGTTGTTAACGCATGAAAGTCGACTATGCAGACCATTAAAGGGTGCTGTTCTTGAATTTCAACGAATTTTTTTAATGCTCCCAAATAATTTCCAATATGAACCTGGGATGCGGAAGGCTGGACACCTGAGAAAATCAATTCTTTTTTCATTGGTTTAATTTTGATCTTGCATAATACAATACCGCACTAACCGCGGTCGCTACGTTTAATGATTCAGTTGTACCATATTGATTAATATGAACCAATCTATCGCATAAATCCTCTGTTAAGCGTCTTAATCCAGATGCTTCAGACCCAAACATGATCACGAGAGGAAACAAGATATCCGTTTTTTCAAGGTCTAAACTTTCATCACTTAAGCTAGTTCCATAAATCCAATAACCTTCTTTTTTCAATTTTGTAATGGCATTTGCAGTATTAGTTACCTCAGAATATGGTAAAAATTCGGTTGCTCCTACGCTAATTCTCCTAACCGTTGAAGTAACTGGTGCGCTTTGAGATGAACCAAAAAACAAACCATCCGCGCCTAATGCTTCAGCGGTTCTAAATATAGATCCTAAATTATGCGGGTCCTTCACCTGATCAAGGCCGATGATAATTCCCCTGCCAGAATTTTTTGACCGTCGGATCAACTGTTCAATTGACACCGAATTACTCGGATTTATATTCGCACAAAAACCTTGGTGATTAACGTTCTCAATCCCCTCAAAAAGCTTCAAAAAATCAACTTTGTTAAGAAATTGAACTTTACTTCGATCGATATCCACGTCACGGTCGAAAAATTGGTTTTTTTCAGTATCTAATAGGTATAACTTTATAATTCTATCTGATTTATTTTTCAGAAGATCAAAAACTGGTTTCTTTCCTACAAGCCATGCTTTTTCACTCGCACTAACGACTTTTCTATCTTTTCTTACACCCATTATACACCTAACTTAGTATGAATTTACGTTTAGGAAATCTATACTAAGTTAGGTATGTTCGCTAGTGGTGAACTAAATTTAACTTCATCGGCCACATTAGATAATAGAACCATGATCCTTTACACATACTGATTGCCTAGAGTCGCGGGATTTAGGTCAGCAGTTCGCTAAACAACTTAATCTAACTCCACTTCTCCAATTTTAAACCCTAAAATTAAGAAATTTATAGTGCGTGCAATAAATAAATGTTTTAAACATGTTAGAATAGAAATTAAATAAAAGCCTCACAAATACAGCACAACTTACCTATGAATAAAATTATTCAATGTCCTTCATGCAATACAAAATTTGCCTTGAATTCGAACCAGCTAGCAGGAATTGAATCACCAAAGTTTCATTGCTCACGATGTAATACGATTTTCAGCGTGGATTCCGAATCTGAAGAAACATCTCAAAATGTTGAAAAAAACGAAAGTTTGAGCGCGGAAGAAAATACTTATTTTGAAACTGATGCTGCGGAGGAGCAAGAAGAGAGTCTATTTGAAGACAAACTGACTGAAGAAGATCTTGAAGACCCTATTTTTGAAGAAGACGATAATTCTTCTGAAGAAAATTACTTTGCTCAAGACATTTCAAATAAGACAACTGAAGTCGCTACCCATGAAGCCGTCGAGGAGTCACTAAATGACTCGTCGGAATATGAAGATGAATTCGAAGAACCGGAGATAGAGGTAGATTTTAACAGTTTCAGTGGTCGAGTTTCCGATACTTCACCAATTAAATCAGCCATAGAATCTGACGATCGCGATTTAGTGGAGACAGAACTTGAAGAAGATGAATGGGAGATAGGTAATCAATCATCTCCGATTGAAGAAACAATATCACACGCTTCACAGCTACCGTTAAATTATGAAGAAAATCAACCCGAGGACTCGGAATCATTTGAGGAAGATCTTGCAATTGATTGGCCAACTGATGACGGCACTAAAAGTTTTGTAGTCGACTTAGCAGAAAAACCAAAAGATAATTTGATTGCAAAAAATAGAATTGATAACCCAAGCGACTTCTCGAGATCTGCCGACAGCTTTACAAAAGTCGAAAGCCTATCAAAAAACGATAGCAAAACCGGAGAATACGAAAGACCAGAAGTTAAATCACTACTAGCTAGCCTAATAGGTGACGACATCGATGAAGCGAAACATAAGTCTAACAACTCTTTACCTTCGAACAGTCCAGTATCAACGAATGAGGTCGCATTAATCACGGATAGCGAAGATGCATTCGAAACCCGAAAAATTAGGGAATTAGACGAAGTTAAACCTAACCATGAAGAAAGTACTCAAGTGAGTTCACAAAACAGGAGTTTTAAAGAAACTACTGTTTTGAAACGCGATCAAATTTCATTTGATAGTTTTAACGAAGAAGATGAGGACGAAGACGATAGCTTCAACTTCAACAGCCTCAAACCGTCCTTAACCAAAAAAGCTAGCCCGATAGAAGAACTAACATCTAAATTCAAAGGCTTGGCTGTAGCAGATACTTTTACCGGCAGTTCTGGAACATTTAAAACATATCTTTACGCATGGTCATTACCTATCGCTACTTTATTAATCTTAGCTTGGTTTTCAAACTCAATAGCTTCACAAACAGATGCAGCCAACCCTAATTTTTCAAAAACAGTTATAGAAACCTTAGGCCTTAATAAAGCACCAAGTGACATTCTACCGCCAAATGATGTCGTTGTAAGTAAACTAAACGGAACAATATTAGATTTAAATTCTGGGGAAAGAATTGTCTTAACCTCGGGTAATATTTTAAATATGAGTACTCAATCCTATCGGAACATAAAATTAGAATCGAGGATATTTGATAAAAATCAAATATCCTTAACGAGAAAGATAACTGCTGTTCCTAACAAACTTTCAAAAGAGTTTATCAAAAGTAAAAGCTTTGACGTACTCGATTCTCAACAGAACTCACCACTAAATGGTGATAACAATGAGATACTACAAAAAACTATTACAGAATTCTTAATGGCAATTGATATAACTGGCCTAGAAAAGGATCTTTATCCAAAATTCTTTGGTGTTAGGGTTTATAGTGTCGGGAAATAGGTTTAATTAAAATTATTTTTTGCAAACTCTTGCACACACTGCATCTACTAGGCAGAACGAGTTTTTAATTGTAGAATCAAGTATTTTTACAAAGGCATCTTTGAACTCAACAATAACCTTCTTAAACTGCAGCTGTTTGGTAACCTCTGCATAACATTGATTACAGACGAACCTAAGGTCGACGACAACCTGCATCACCAAAACAGATCAAATTTTCAAATATTTCAAATAATAAGATAGCGACAATCAAGAAGCTTTAATTTTTAGATTTCAACTTTTCTTTTTCACTTTCTTCGGTTGAAGATTCTGTAACATCAAGAGCTTTCGCATCTCGATAAGATTTTTTAAAATTCTTTATCCCCTCTCCTAAGCCACTACCAATTTCAGGTAATTTACCGACACCAAAAATGATAACAACAATTGTTAAGATAACAACCAGTTCCCAAGGCCCAAGACCAAACATACAAATCCTTTAATTAATTTTTTTTAAATAATAGGCTATTAAATTATAGAGATAAAGGGCTACTTTAAATCATTGACTGCAAATATTACAACTTTTTTGCGAATTAGTAACGGATTAAACTATGCTATCCCATGAAAACGCATTGGCTCCTTCTTTGATCGATAAGCCAACAGACAAAACACACAATTTTACTCTGTTTAACTACTCGCATGAGGATGCAACCGATAAAAGAAAAGGTAAGCTAGCTTCTTGCAGCTGTGGTTACCTTATCCACTTTAGCTACTTATCTTCGCATACTGGAGGTGTAGAGAATCTTAATAACGCGTTCCAATTTTAGTAGATTATATATAAGCAAATTATGTGTTATATTATTAATCGATAGCTGTGCCGTAAACTTCTAATTCTCAAATTAGCAAAAAGTAAAAACGTCCAGTTAAACACCCTCTTTTCTAGAATAAATCACTTGGTAAATGGAACGTGGGTTTGTAAATAGAAGTATTGCTTCGGCAGTTTTGCAAACGAAACTTAAATTCTTGACACCTCAAACTGATAAAGCGCAACAATCTAGAAAGAAGAGCAAAAAGTTTTAATTATAAAAAATGATTTTAAATCTATCAGTTTTAAAAAAATCTAATTCTAACTACGTCTTTTTCTTGCTCGTATCATTAGTAGCACATAGCCTTTTATTCTTTACTCTAAACTTAGAAAATTCTAACTACCAACCAAAAGAACAATACAAAGAAGTTAAAATAATATTAGAGCCAGAGGCAAAAAATTCAAATAAAAAAGTAGTTGTCAGTCCATCAGACATCCAAGAAAGCAAAAAAAATATCGACACCAACCTGATTTCAGATAAGACCACTTCTGTCGAAAAGGAGCAAATAAAGCGCGGAGTACCGGACACCGCATCAGCAAAAGTAAGTACCAATCACACTGCCCCTACACCAAAAAGCCAGAATGCGTCGAGGACTGTAAAAAAAACAAACAAAGAGCAGACACAACGATTAAAACCAACCGTGGATAAGACAAAACAAACTTCTGCAAAAAATATCTTAGCTACAATTTCAGACTCTACGTTTGCTGCTTTCAATAAAAATCATGTCGAAAATACTGACGCGAATAACCAAAGTGAAACAAAAACTCAACCGGACAGCAATGCAAACGAAACGGCAGAATCAAGACTAAACTCCATCGCGGGAATAAGTGGCAACCCCGATCTTTTGACCGGAATACAAGACGGTGAAATTACATTACTTAACGCAAAAGCGGATAGGTTTGCTGTATTCGTAAGACGAGTCGCCCTCCAAGTATTTTCTGCGCTACGCACAAGCAATTGGTACGAAATTGGGGATTTACATTCTGGATTTGAAACTCAAGAAGTTAGTATTAGAGCCGTACTTGATAAAAATGGAAAGTTTATTTCATACGAACTATTGAAAAGTTCAAAAACAGATCTTTTCGACAGAGTGTTAGTACAATCCGTAAAAAAAGGGGCTTGGGATAGAAACCCACCTCAGAGCGCACTCGCAGCCGATGGAACTATAAAGTTCATTTTTCAAAGTAAGGCTTGGGTCCGTGGTGGAGTTAACGGTAGGAGTCACCAGTGGATTTTGCTCTCCACTGGCTTAGAGTAATGCTAAATAGACCGAATAATATTGAACGATTTAGGTTAATGCATCCAAGGTAATTCAGATTCTAAACCTTCTAACACCAAGTCAATATCAACCCCAGGCGGGGCTAAGACGACACCACCGTGAATAGATTCAGCAAGGGTATTTAAAAAAACATCCTGCTTGCTTTGAGAATCTTCAACCTGAACCTCTTCAACTCGATTAGCACCAAAAAAAGGCAGTCCCTTCAAAACATCTTGTTCTTCTGTGCTCACTAGCACCAAGGTATGCCCCTTAATATTGATCGAAGCAGGTTTCTCATTCGTATATGGAACAAAAAAACGTAACATTTGTATATAACTCCTTAAGTTAGCCTAATACAAAGGTAATCATCAATTCGCTGATTGGCAACTATTTTTATTAATATTTGCTGATAAAGTCGCTATCTCATGCAGTGACATGATTTTAATCAGACATCAAACATCTAAATGAGAATAGCAATAGTTGAAATTCCCATCATCTCTTTTCAATTTGGAAATCGCATCTTGAGCTAAGTGCACTGGAGTGAAGTACGTGATGTGAAGCTACTCAAGCCTACATCTCCTAGATTGAGAGGAAGGCTTGAAAATCAGGTTTGTTAATATTGATTGAAGCGTTTCCAAGATTCGTTATGATCTTGGTTTTATCCAATCTAATAAGAGTCCAACGGTGCGCAGACGCAAAATAAATTCCTATCGCCAAATGCATTGTCGATACGTCCACAGGCTGGCCAAAATTTATTAACCTTTATCCAATCTTTAGGGAAGACAGCTTTTTCTCTAGAATAAGGTCGATCCCAAATTTCAGATGTTATTGCTTCCGCCGTATGAGGTGCGTTCCTTAGTACAGACTCCTCTACTTTTACCTCGCCTCGAGTTATCTGATCTATTTCAGATTTAATTGAAATCATTGCTTCACAGAATCTATTAAGTTCATCAAGGTCTTCACTCTCAGTCGGTTCGATCATCATGGTTTCTGGCACTGGAAATGAAACAGTTGGCGCATGAAAACCATAATCCATTAATCGTTTAGCAATATCCGTTACATCTACTCCAATTGACTTCTTCAGATATCGTAGATCCAAAATACACTCGTGGGCAACTCTTCCTTTTTCCCCTTTATAAAGTACTTCGAAATGAGGTTCCAATTTTTTTACGATATAGTTTGCATTCAAAATTGCAATTTTAGTCGCGTAAGTGAGTCCACCCGCACCCATCATCCGGATATACATCCAAGGAATAGTAAGAATACTAGTCGAACCAAATGGAGAACTTGAGACTGCACCGGATCCGCCCAAATCAAATACCTTATGACCGGGAAGGTACTCTTCTAATTCGTTTGTGCACGCAATCGGCCCCATTCCTGGCCCTCCTCCACCATGAGGGATGCAAAATGTCTTATGGAGATTTAAATGACAAACATCTGCACCGAATTCTGCAGCCTTACACAATCCCACTTGAGCATTCAAATTAGCACCGTCCATATATACCTTTGCACCCACCGAATGAATGGTATCGCAAATTTCTCGAATCTTAGATTCAAATACACCATGTGTACTTGGATACGTAATCATCAAACACGCAACTTTCTCTCCATGATCTGAGACTTTATTTTTCAGATCGGTCAGATCAACATTGCCATTCTCGTCGCATTTAACTACGACAACTTTCATACCAGCCATAATCGCGCTCGCTGGATTCGTACCGTGAGCAGAAGCAGGAATTAAACAAATGGATCTTTGTGATTCCTTTTTAGCTATAAAATAAGAACGTATAACCATTAGGCCGGCATACTCACCTTGTGAGCCTGCGTTAGGTTGCAACGACACACCTGCAAACCCAGTTATCTCTGCTATATACGACTCAAGTTCACTACACATTCTCAGGTATCCTTGCACTTGGTCTTTGGGTGCGAAGGGGTGAATGTTGCTAAATTTTTCCCAACTCAAAGGAACCATCTCTGACGTAGCATTAAGTTTCATCGTACATGATCCAAGTGGAATCATCGAATGGGCTAATGATAAATCTTTTTGTTGAAGAGTGTTGATATAACGCAGTAACTGAGTTTCAGAGTGCATTTTATAAAATATAGGATGCTGTAAAATCTCGGTTTTTCGAATTAACTTAGTGTCAAAATTCGAGTTAATATTCTGATATGCATTTCGAACTTCCTCGACTGATAGTTGCTTACCTGTGAGCACTTCAACCAAATCAGCGACATCAGTAAATTTAGTAGTTTCATCCAAACTAATTGCAACCGAGCTATCAGGGTAAAACCGTAAATTTATCAGTTTTTCATTTGATCGCTCCCTCACGCCAACAATATCTGCGAGTGGAACAGTTTTTAAAGTATCAAATATTTCATCACTAACTAGAGCAATACCGTTTGCCTTCAATAAATCTGCTAAACACTTAACTTTTTTGTTCACGTCAGCAGCTATTTGCAATAAACCATTCTTGCCATGATAGACTGCATACATTCCAGACATAATCGCCAATAGCACTTGAGCAGTACAAATATTACTTGTTGCCCGCTCTCTTTTGATATGTTGCTCTCTGGTTTGTAGCGCCAATCGATAAGAGGTCTTTCCTTGCGCATCTCTTGAAACTCCCACTAAACGTCCAGGAATTTCTCGTTGGAATTCTTTTTTGGTTGCGAAAAAGGCTGCGTGTGGACCACCAAATCCCATCGGGACACCGAACCTCTGCGAGTTTCCGACAACTACATCTGCGCCGAATTCTCCTGGTGGCTTCAAAACACAACAAGCAAGTAGGTCAGTCGCTACAATCGACATCGCATTAAAACTTGACGAGACTTTCATCCAATCTTCTAGATCAATCACAGTTCCATCAGTAGATGGTGTTTGGATAATGAGCCCACTAATATGATCTAACTTTTTCAAATCATGAATCGTATCAACTTCAATCAATTCGATCTTTAATGGAGCTGCTCTTGTTTCTAATACTTCCTTACTTTGAGGATGCAAACCTTTGTGCACTGCGAAAACTGCCTTACCAGGATTTTTGTGAACTCTTAATACCATTGCCATCGCTTCAGCAACGGCTGTTCCTTCATCCAACAAAGAACTATTTGCTAATTCCATCCCAGTTAATTCAACGACCATCGTCTGGAAATTAATTAAAGCTTCAAGCCTTCCTTGAGAGATTTCAGCCTGATATGGAGTGTACTGAGTGTACCAACATGGATTTTCTAAAATATTTCTCTGAATAACAGCTGGTGTATGACAACCAAAATAACCTTGACCAATATAATTACGTCTCAACTGATTAGTGTCTGCATAGCTTTTTAAAAGTGTTACGGCTTCTTCTTCGCTAAGCTTAATTGGTAAATTAAGTTCACCTTTTAATCTGATATTTTCGGGGACGGTTTGATCTATTAAAGTCTCCAAGTCAGTAACACCAATAACGTCTAGAATTTTTTTAATTTCGGTTTCATCTGGACCGATATGTCTATTTTCAAACGATTGCATATTAACATTACCTTTTTGGATACTAGTTACTACAAATTTTTAACTACAGATCTAACTTCACTGTAAATTTCATCGAACTATCTTTCTTAGTGAAATATTTCGAGGAACTATTTTGATACGTCCTCAACGTGCTTATTGTATTCGGCCAAACTCATTAAGTCTTCCAAATTTAATGAATCAGATTTAATTTTGACCATCCATCCACTAGAAAATGGATCTTCGTTAACATGTTGTGGGCTGTCCGCGAGTTCCGAATTAATTTCCACAATTTCTCCATCCACCGGAGCATAGATATCGCTCACTGCCTTGACTGACTCAACAGTAAACATTGAATTCCCTTTTTCAACTTTAGTGCCAACGCTGGGTAAATCTACGTAAACAACATCGCCCAATTCAAGTTGTGCATAATCGGAAATTCCAACTACCGCGATATTTTCTTCAACTCGAACCCATTCGTGGTCTTTGGTATAAAGACATTCTGGTCTACTAGACATATTACAATTTCTCCAAATATAAGGACCTTAAAATTTATTAAATTATGCAATTTAAATAGAGAAACTTCAATTCCAAATTAGAATTGATTTGGAATGTTTCGAAAAAAGTTGAATTAAAAGGATCTACTCTTAGTTTATTATCAAACCTCGACACGTCGAGAGTATACACATTGAATTAGATGGAAATCATAAGGTAGAAAATGGATGTCCTATTTAACTTATTTCCACAGTTTTATTTGCACGATCGAACATGAAGAAAGCGATTCTAACTCAAACATTCACAATCGTCGTTGCAAAGCCCCTTCTCAGTTCCAATAAAGGTGAGTTAGGATTTTTTATAAAACGGTGTATCAACGATTTGCACAGGTAGAATTTTATCCCGTACCTTTACCCCTAGAACTGACTCTAATTTACTAAAATCAGGTAGAACTAAGGCAAGGCCAATTGCTTCACCGACTGTCGGTGTCATTGTTCCACTGGTCACCCAGCCAACCGTGCGATCATTAACAACTACGGGATAATCGGCCCGGATTAACCCCTTACCTTGAACTTTTAAACCGACCAAAACTGGCGACACACCAAAGTTTCGTTGATGTTGAAGCGCGCTATTCCCAATAAAATTCTTTCCTAGATCGACAAAACGGTCCAACTTCGCACTTAGGGGGGTAATATCTGGCCTTATCTCATGACCATGTAGTGGGAAACATGCTTCCAACCGCAGCGTATCGCGCGCACCCAATCCACATGGCATAAATTCAATTTTCAATCGCTCAGCGGCCTCAAAAAGGCCTCTCCAGACTAATTCTGCATACTCTTTAGAAAGAAAGACTTCACATCCATCTTCGCCTGAGTAACCAGTTCTTGCAATAATACATGGGATGCCGGCAGCAGAAAATTTATCGTCAATAACGAAAGAAAATCTTTTAAGATCTTTAAGCAC
>CAYYIQ010000008.1:21475-27876 GCA_964472005.1 uncultured Bdellovibrionales bacterium
CTTCACCAAAGAACTCATTAAGTACACTCATTGCCTTTGGCCCTTGGATCGCAAATTGCGAATAGGCATCTGACAAATTGCTAATTTTAAGTTCACCAAAGTCCACTTCCCCCGCTTGTTTTAAGAGCCAGTTGTAGTCTTCATCGGTATTAGAAGCGTTAACACATACAAAGAACTTATTTTCCGTAATCTTGTAATTAATAATATCATCGATTACGCCTCCTTGTGGATTTAATAGCATCCCGTATTGAGCTTTACCGATGACCATTTTACTTAGGTTGTTAGTCGAAACATAATCCAAGAACTCTCGTGCTTTTTCCCCTTCGACCATTAACTGTCCCATATGGCTAACGTCAAAGATGCCCGCAGAATTTCTCACAACATTATGTTCTGGTGTAATCCCTTGATACTGAACAGGCATGTTCCAACCCGCAAAAGGAACTAATTTTGCACCAAGTTCTAGATGTAATTCTTTTAAAAACAGTTCTTTCATAATTAACTTTTATATTTTTCTTGTATTAACGCCGAATTAATCACATTTCTCATCAACATCGCCAATGTCATAGGACCCACTCCTCCAGGAACTGGAGTAATTGCAGCTACCTCTGAGTTTTCAACATCATTGGTAAAATCACCTCGGACTTTACCTTGATCATCATAATTATTAGCGACATCTATGCAGATAGCTCCAGATTTACATTCAGATATGGGAATAAACCCAGCTTTTCCAACTGCAGACACAACGATATCGGCCTCACGGATCAATTGCTTTCGTTTGTATTCTAAAGTTTCAGAATGACAAACCGAAACAGTTGCGCCTAATCCCTGCAGAAGCATAGACACCGGGATACCTACGAGCTTAGATCTTCCACAAACAACACAACTCATTCCATTCAGGACACTCGGCTTTCCTAGCAAACGCATGGCTTCTAAAACCAATATGACAACACCTGTTGGAGTAACTGGTAATATTTCATCTAAAGAACTAATCCTCGTAAAAATATTCTTTTGATCGAATAATTTTTCAAGATGATATGGATGAATACCGTCAACCTCTTTTAAAGGATTGATCGCGTTGACAATATTATTGGTATTCATCCTGCGCGGAAGTGGGAATTGGACCAAAAGGCCATCGCATTTTTTTGAGGTCTTATCTATCTCAGCGATCAATTGTCTTTCGCTAATATCATCAGAAAGTTGGTTCAATGAGGCATCGATTCCGATACCATTAGCAAGCTTAACTTTGAGGGTGTCGTACCGCAGAGAATTTTCATCGTCCCCTACTAAAAATATTGACAGTTTCGGCTTCCTAGAGAAGTTTTCAACAAACGACCCAACAAGGCTTCTTGTCTGGTTATTAAAATTTTCGGCTATTTTTTTGCCGTCTAAAATTATGACACTCAATTTCCACCAGATAATGAATATGCGTTTATCAAAATAGACACTAACACAAAGTAGTTATGCCATCTTTTTACCGCATTATTTATGACCTGTCTAGAGATACAGTACTCTCTAAAAACTGAGGTCGTTCTGTTGTACGTCTCTAAATACTGCCCAAATGGCAATGAGTACTTGATCGTCACTACATCGTTCTTTGACGAAGTTTAAATATTAAAACTTGTACGGTCTGCACAAAGGTTAAACTCAGAAAAAAACTTCCGACAAGTAAGCAAATTTATTAGAATTAAATTATAGTTAAATTGTATATTACTCGATATGATTACATAGCTATTGAAAAACGCGAAAAATTAAAGCTTCACCGAACATGAAAATTGGCATACCAAGAGAACGTAAAGCAAATGAAAAACGGGTTGGAATTACTCCAAAAGGTGCTGCTCGAATCGTAACACTTGGCCATCAAGTATTTTTAGAAAAAGATGCTGGACTTGAAAGTGGTTTTTTAGACCAAGAATATATTGATTCTGGTGTGACAATTGAAAATTCATTGGAAAACCTCTGGTGTCGTTCTGATTTAATTATGAAGGTTAAAGAACCTGCGCCTGAAGAATATTCATTCTTCAGGAAAGACCTTATCGTTTATTCTTTCCTTCACCCAGCTGGTTCACTGGAGCTAACTCAAAAAATTTTAGATGGAAAAATCATTGGTCTAGATTATGATCTCATCCAAACTGACGATGGACAGATCCCGATCTTGGAACCGATGTCTAAAATTGCTGGGATCTTGGCAGTTCAGTGTGGAACAAACTACTTGTTTTCGCAAAATGAAGGCAAGGGGATCCTCCTCGATGCAATTGGACCAAAAACGAAAGGAGCAAGAGTTCTGGTAGTCGGAGGAGGTGTTTCGGGCCTAAGCGCCGCACTGCGAGCTCAAAGCCTTGGCGCGGATGTCACCATTTTAGACATTAACGAAAACCGCCTCGCAACAATAAAGAAAATAAATCCTAATCTGACCTTAAAGCTTTCCAATAGCTCCGTCATTTCACTTGAATTACAAAATGCTGATTTAATTATTGGCGCTGTGTTAATTCCTGGCGCTAAAGCCCCTACGATAATAACAAAAGAACTTATGGAATCGGTTGAAGACAGGAGTGTATTTGTAGATATATCTATTGATCAAGGAGGAATTTCAGAAACTTCTAGAGCAACTACCTTATCTGACCCAACCTACGTCGAATCAGGCGTGATACACTTTTGTGTTCCAAATATGCCTGCGATGGTTCCTAAGACAGCTACCATCGCATTAACAAATCAATCGCTTCCTTGGTTATTAAAAATTCTCGAAAAAGGTTTGGACGCAGCGATCAAAGATTCACTCCCGATAAAAAAGGGGATTGTTTGTAGGAATGGTGTCTTAACAAATAAAAATATCGCAGAATCATTTGCAATGCATTACGAAGCTATTTAACATGCGAAACCTACTAAAAGTAATACCAACGCTAGTCATTACTCTTACTTTCTCTTTTGTCATCGCTGACGATGAACTAATTAAGTACACAGACGCAAACGGTAGATCTTTCTATGTGGACTCAGAAGAAAAAGTTCCAAGCGAGTTCAAAACCAGCATCAAAGAACCAAGTGCTGAGAACAAAATAAGTCGCGTAGTTCCAGGACGAGTTCAACTATATGAAAAAGAACATTACAAAAGTAGTACTAATCAAATTCCAAAAATAGAAATATTTGTTGCTCGTTGGTGTAGCTTTTGCAGAATCTTAGAAAAAGATTTACTCGCTGAAAAAATTCCTTTTAAAAAGTATGATATCGAACTGGACGGATTTGGACAAAAAACTTATCGCGAACTAGGAGGAGGAATTCCACTTATTCGAATCGATAAGAAAAAGGTACTGCACGGGTATTCGAGTTTGGAAAAACTAAAAGCAAATTTTTAATCGCCTCTAGTTAGATAATTTTAGAAGTTGAGAATGGTCTCACAACAAGACCGACTTAAACAATTGAAAAAATCCCTTTAGCGACTTCTCCACTACTTACCCCTATCTTCTTTTGTCTAATTAAACGAACGGATAACGAGACCCATTAAAAAAAAGTTTTCACTAGAAGTATATAACTGCCAAATATAAGAAATACTAAAGAAAAGACCTTTAAAATGTCACTTTTAAGTTTATTTAACGAGAGACTCGCAGAATCTCCACACTTTTGCGCAATTGGGCCCCAGAATCCAACGGGCTTAATCATACGATAGAATTTTAGCAATGTTTCCTCATCTTCCCTTGGTCCAAAGAAAGCGAAAAAAACAACTAAGATAGAACTAATCGCAAAGACAGACAAAAGTGCAATGGAACTTTCAATGTCATACACAAAAAAGATAGTCATAATAGAGCCAACGCCAGCGGCAATCTCACAATAAACAGTTACTCTCCACCATAACCACCTCAACATCAATACTAGACCAAATCCCGAACCAAAAAGTAAGCTAAACTCCCAAGCTTTCTGAATGCTAGAGATGTTCACCGCAATAGTGACAGCAAGGACCAAGATGACTAAGTTCGCAATTCGAGCGACAAAAACTAATTCGCTATCTGAAGGAACCCGCTTTAAAATTCTATCACAAAGACCACGATGATAAAGGTCATTTGTCCAATAAGAAGACCCCCAATTTAAATGAGTATCAATCGTCGAAGCAAGCGCCGCGAGCATTGCCGTTAACATAATTCCTGCAAGTCCAACTGGAAGGTAGTCTTTCATACCCAAGACATAAGTAAGTTCGCGATAGCTAACATCTAAACTACCTCCATTGCTGTTAGCAGGGTAAAGAATAAGCAAAGAAACTCCAATGATTATCCAGAAAAAAGATCTAATAACTATTTGGGTAACGGTAAAAATCAAACATGCTTTTTGAGCTTCGGATTCCGAACGACATGCTAATATTCGTTGAGCCAGATACCCACTCCCATCGCTATTAACTTGTGCAATCCATTGAATTCCAATCACGAGCAAAGCAAAAATTCCTAACTCATTGTTAAATAAGGAAAGTAAATCTGATGCTTTAACTTTACCATAGCTCTCATTGAGGACCTCTCGCAGCCCTAACTGACTGCTGGTTGCATTTAAATATAAAATAACAGCAAAGGAAATTGTACCAACGAACATTAACAAAAGTTGACTCATGTCAGTTCTGACAACAGACCTTAAACCTCCAGTCGTCGAATATGACCATGTTACAAGCATAGTGATCAACAGAGAAAAATAATTACTCGCCGAAACACTTTTGGTAGTTTGAGAATCTACACTTGAACTGACAAAATCAGGAAAATGATTGGTAACGAGTACAACATAACTAAATACATTATCGGGTAGCCAAATGTACCAAGGCAAAAATATTTCGTAAATTCGACCTGCCGCTAACAGTACCATTGCCAGTACACTGCAATTAAACAATGTCCCCAAATGAATTGCTTTAAGCATCCTAAGCAAAAAGGCGAAGTTTCCAGAATATCTTATTTCGGTAATTTCGATGTCTGTCAGAACCCTACTTCTGGCCCACATTGGTGCGAATATGATGGTAATAAAGATAAAGGATACTCCGTAAATTTGTAACCGCCAAATGGAGGTAATTCCACCCGTCGCGATTAGCCCGGCTACTAAAAGAGGTGTATCTGCTGCAAATTGTGTTGCAGCCATACTGAATCCTGCCTGCCAAGAATTTAGAGACCTTCCAGCTAAAAAATACTCGACGGTGTTCTTGCTGGCTTGCTTAAAGTTACACAATCCAGTGTAGATTGCCCAGAGTATAAAGATAAGTACGATACTATAATCAATAATGGTCATAAAAAATTAGCCTAATACTAAAAAGTATCCAGTATTCTAGAGTCTTAGGAGAAGTGCCTACCTAATAATTCTCATTAAAGATGTTGATAGCTCGTATTACGACCCTAGAATCTTGAATATTATTAAATTACTGAATTTAAACAAGATGTTCATTAAAAGTACACTAAAAAAATATAATTAAACCGAAAACTATTTCGGCCGATATTACTATTAGTACTAGTTACAAATTTCGTTTGATTACACGTTACATCTCGATTGAAGGTGCTATCAAACGAGACAATCTTTTAGGTTCTTGAATGTTCTCAAATAGTTTAAAAACATTACTGCTACTATTACTTATATGTTGGCAAATTGAATTTAGTAGCGCTGACGACCAAGTCGGGTCTGAACCAGATACGAAATTTTCCCATGACGAACTCTATGTAAACAATCAATATCCATCAGCTAAACAGTGCGCAAGCTGCCATGTGGAACACTACAATGAATGGTCAGTATCACCCCATTCATACGCCCAACTTAGCCCAATATTTAATGCGATGCAGGCGACAACAATTAAAAGAACAAATGGCACCACTGGCGATTTCTGCATTAGATGTCATACTCCTGTGGGAATGCAGATAGGAGAACCTGTTTTTACTTCAAATTTAAATCGCGCAGAAGTTTCTAACGAAGGAGTAACATGCATCACCTGTCATCGGAGAAATGAACCCATAGGTAAATCAAGTGGCAGATTTAATATTTTTGCCGGCGATATTTTTAAGACTGTATATGGCCCTAGTGGCAATGAAGAACTCCAACGGGTAATTAACAGTGGTGAATACGAAGTAAATACCGACCCTAATAAAGAAGGTAGAAACATTCATAGTGACGCAAAAGAATTTAAGCAAATAAAAACTTCTGCGTTTTGCGGAACATGTCACGATGTCAATTCCGCTTCAGGTTTCCGGCTCGAAGAGGCATTTAGTGAATATAAGTCCTCCCCTGCAGCAAGTGAGGGAGTTACTTGTCAGGACTGCCATATGAGCAAGGAGCCTGGACTAAATTCTGGTTACAGCACAAATTCAGTTGCACTTGTGGGAGGAAAACCAACGAGAGCGAGAAAAAAGACAAACCATATGTTTATCGGACCTGACTATTCGGTAATCCATCCTGGAATT
>CAYYIQ010000009.1:0-27628 GCA_964472005.1 uncultured Bdellovibrionales bacterium
ATCCGTCTCTGGGCAATCCATTCATTACCGTGAGCATTTGGCACGCGGATTTTCAACAAGCTGGCTATTTATATTTGGGGCCCGCGTGTCGGCGGTTCAAATCCGTCTCTGGGCAATCCATTCATTACCGTGAGCATTTGGCACGCGGATTTTCATCAAGCTGGCTATTTATATTTGGGGCCAGCGTGTCGGCGGTTCAAATCCGTCTCTGGGCAATCCATTCATTACCGTGAGCGTTTATTTTTTTGGACGACCACAGAGGCACAGAGACATAGAGAAAGACATCCGTTTCTTTAGTATAGACTCTTGCACTTCAGAATTTCGTACTTTACACCCCTTACTTCACACTCTGCGCCTCTGTGGTCGCCTAAAAATAAACGCGATGGGGAAAGCGCGGCGGCACCTTATTACTGGCACTAAATCACTCGTTAATAAATTGTCGAATGTGGTGTTTTCTCGTATAGTTTTTTTATGAAATCAGTTGAAGACATTATTAAAAATTTGAAGGGTTTTACTCCTGCTGGCGCGGTTTCTTTGGCTGACGTTTTGAAGGTTGTGGCTATTGAAAACATTTTGGCTGTTCAATCTTCTAGTTCTTATAGAAATTCTACCCTACTCTCTATAATTGAAGATAATTTATTAAAGATTATTCCTTCTCTCGAAGTTGATAAAATTATTTCCCAAACCATCACTTCAGAATCTCACGTGAATGAGATTAAAAATAATTTAAACAACCAAGGTCTTTTCTCCAAAGCTAAAATAATTGCTTTTCTTGACTTCGATAACTTAAAGGTGAAATTTCAGAATATTCTCGCGCAAGAAATTGGCAAGAACAAAGATCAACTAATAATTATATTTACAAAAAAGGGCTTACCTAAAACACTTGAAAAGTTGAAGAAAATTTCTACTTCTTCTGTTTTAACCCCTTTTTCACCTGCAAAACTTGAAAAATGGATTGGGCTTGAATGCGCTAAACGCGGCATAAGTGGATGCGAAGATAAGGCAATTAAATTTCTAATCTCCCACCTCGGCCCAGATAAAGTCGACGAAATAATTAGAATGGTCGACAAAGCCTGCCTATTGACAGAATCAAATTCTAAACTAACACTTAAGAGTATTTTAGAATGCTCCGTGATCGATTCCGATCAAAATATGAATGACCTTTTTTCTGCCGTCGCAAAAAAAGACATCTTAAAAACAAATTCAGCAATAAAATCTGTACTGGATTCTGGCACACACCCTTTACAAATCTTAAGTTATTTCAGTAAAGCAATAAAAACGCTGGTCGCAGGTTTTGACAAAAGCAATTCGAACGAACACGCAAAAGATTTACATAATCCCTGGTTCTTAAAGAACCTTCAACCAAATCTATTTTCTCAATCAAGGCTTGAGCACGCCATTCGAACACTCTCTGAATTAGAATTTGGATTAAAAGATAACGGCCTTTCGCACGAAACTATTTTAAATAAGTCATTAACTGACATATAAATTTAAAACAGATTAATAGCTGCTAAAATTAAAATGCGAAAAATGCTCGCACAGAAAAAGAATAGATAATTAGTCATGTTCTATCTTTCTAAAAATTTGCTAGTTCAACGTATTGCTATAGATATTTTCAATTATAGAATGTATAAAATAAACCCGAGCTATTTCGGATCTTTTCTATAGGAATTGGAGATTTTAATTATGTCTGAAAAAAAATTTGACTGCGTTGTTATTGGTGCTGGTCCTGGTGGTTACGTTGCTGCAATTCGCGCAGCTCAGCTAGGCCTTAAAACTGCTGTGATTGAGAAAGAGTCTCCAGGTGGTGTCTGTTTAAATTGGGGCTGTATCCCAACTAAAGCTCTTCTTAAAAGCGCGGAAGTATTTCACACTCTTCGTCACGCATCTGACTTTGGACTTTCGGTTCAAAGCGTTGGCTACCATTTTCCTGCTGTCATCGATCGTTCAAGAAAAGTTGTCGACAAGATGACTAAGGGTGTTCAATTTCTACTTAAGAAAAATAAGGTAGAGTTGATAATGGGTCATGGTACTTTAAAAAATAACAATACAATTGAAGTTACCGGGGCCGACAACAAGAAATCAACTATCTCATATGAAAATGTAATAATTGCGACAGGCGGACGTGCAAGAACTCTTCCACACCTACCCGTTGATCAAGAGAGAATTATTACATATCGCCAAGCACTAGCCTTGAAAGAACGACCAAACAAACTATTGGTAATCGGCGCCGGAGCTATTGGTATCGAGTTTGCATATTTCTATAACTCATTTGGTACAGAAGTTACGGTTGTTGAAATGTTAGACAACATTTTACCAATAGAAGACTCCGAAGTTTCTTCAACTCTGACTAAGAACTTTTCAAGAAACGGCATGAAGATCTTGACTAAGACCGCAGTTGAATCGGTTACAAGAAATGGAAATGAAGTTACCGCCAAACTTAAGACTCCTAACGGCGTTGAAGAATGGACGGGAGATTATTGCTTAGTTGCAATTGGCGTTCAAGGTAATATTGAGAATCTTGGACTAGAAACAGTCGGCGTGACAACCGAAAAATCCTTTATTCCAGTTGATGAATTTTATCGCACCGAAGTTCCGAATGTCTACGCAATTGGTGACATCATTGGAGCTCCTCTTCTTGCCCACGTTGCAAGTCATGAGGGAATTATCGCGGCTGAACATATTGCCGGCGAACATCCACACCCAATTGACTACAAGAGCGTTCCTGGCTGTACGTACTGCCAACCTCAAGTTGCTTCGATTGGAATGACAGAAGAAGCTGCAAAAGAAAGCGGAATAGAAATCAAAATTGGTAAATTTCCATTCAGCGCAAGCGGTAAGGCTGTTGCCACCAACGAAACAGATGGATTTGCTAAGGTAATCATCGATGCTCAAACTGAGGAAGTCCTTGGAGTTCATATCATTCACCCTGAAGCAACAGAGTTGATTGGCGAAGCTTCTGTGATAAAATCTCATGAGGGAGTCGCAACAAGCGTATTTAATACTATTCATGCACATCCGACTCTTTCGGAAGCAGTAATGGAAGCAATGGGTGATGCACTTGGGAGAGCAATTCACATATGACAAAAAAACAACCCGTAGGTAAAAGCAAAACTAAAAGTTTAAAAAAATCAACTAAGCCTACGAAAGTGTCTGCTAAAGCGAAGGGATCTTCTTCTAAGAAGGTCCCTTCTAAAACTAAATCAGATGCAAAAAAGACCGCGTCAAAACAAGGTCAGCCGAATTTAAAAGAGGCTTATTACCAAGTTTTACGCGCTCGTTTAATTGATCAAAAGAGCATTATTCTCTACAAACAGAATAAAGCTTTTTTTCAAATCGGTTGTGATGGTCACGAAGCCGTGGGAGTCGCCGCAGTTCACGCGATGATCCCAAAAACAGATTGGTTCCTTCCCTACTATAGAGACATGGCCGTTTGTGCTGCCTTGGGAATGACCGATGAAGAATTCTTTTTAAATATTTTAAGCAAAGCCGACGATCCAAATTCTGGTGGTCGACAAATGGCGATGCATTATTCACATCCCGACTTAAGAATACTTAGTCAAAGTTCACCAACCGGCAGCCAGTTTCTCCAAGCCGTTGGTGTTGGAATGGGAATTAAGTACTCTGGAAATAAAGAGGTGGTTTATGTTTCTGCGGGCGAAGGCACCACGGCCCAAGGGGCATACCACGAAGCTCTAAACTGGACAGCTCGCGAAAAGCTTCCAATAATATTCTTAATTCAGGATAACGACTTTGCAATTTCGGTCCATGTGTCAGAGCACATTGCAGGTAGTAGCGTTGCCGGAATCTCAAGGGGCTATGAAGGCTTAGAAGTTGTCGAAATCAACGGATTAAATTATCTTGAATCACAAAAAGCGTTAAAGAAAGCCGCTGACCGAGCACGTAGCGGAAAAGGTGGTAGCGTAATAGTTGCCGATGTTGTTCGTCTTTTAAGTCACTCCATTTCCGATAATCAATTAAAATATCGGAAAGAAAAAGATATCGAAAACGACAAGAAGAAAGATCCGCTTTTAATGCTGGAACGTGAAATCTTGAAAAAGAAACTCATGACGAAGGCTGAGATAAAGACCTTAAAAGAAAATCTACAATCTCAAATCGACGAAGCAGCTGAAAAAGCTGAAAAAATGCCTGATCCCGATTCGAGCACGGCTTTGGATTTCGTTCTGGCCGACTCGTACCCTTCGAATATTGACGAACCTAAAAACGAAGGCAAAGAAGAGTTTATCGTGGACGCTCTTAATCAAGCTCTTCACGAAGAAATGAAGAACAACGAAAAAATGGTTATCTACGGTCAAGATGTTGGCTATGGAAAAGGCGGAGTTTTTTCGGTGACAACTGGATTAACGGAAAAGTTCGGTTCTAAAAGATGCTTTAACTCACCACTCGCAGAAGATAGCATTGTCGGTTCATGCGTAGGTCTATCATTGCAAGGATTTGAGCCAGTAGTTGAGATCCAGTTTGGTGATTATATTTGGCCTGCGATGATGCAATTGAGAAATGAAATATCAACCATGCTTTATCGTTCGAACGGGACTTACAAATGCCCTGCAGTGATTAGAGTTGCCGTTGGTGGTTACATTCGTGGTGGTCCATATCATTCACAAAATATCGAAGCGACCTTCTCACATTTTCCAGGTTTGGTAGTAATTTACCCTTCGAATGCAGGAGACGCCAAAGGGCTACTAAAAGCTGCAATTCGTGGAAACGACCCGGTATTATTCTTGGAACACAAAGGTCTTTATAGACAAGTCTTCGCAAAGTCTAAAGTTGGCGACGCCGACGACATTACTCCAATTGGAAAAGCCAAGATCGTTCGGGCTGGAAATAAAGCCACAATTATTACTTGGGGAGCTCTTGTACATCGTTCGCTAATAGCGGCGCAAAAAGTATCAGAAGATCTAGGGCACGAAGTTGAGGTAATTGACCTTAGAACTATTTCGCCATTCGATTCGGCAACAGTGCTTGAAAGCGTGAAAAAGACTGGTAGAGCATTAATCGTGCACGAAGACATGAAATTCATGGGTTTTGGAGCAGAGATCGCCGCGCAAATCGCAGACGAATGTTTCTTACATCTCGATAGCCCAGTAAAAAGAATTGGAGCGCAGTTCACGATAGTTCCTCAAGCACCTGCACTTGAATCGGCAATTCTACCAACCCAAGACGTAGTTAATCAGGCGCTAGTTGAGTTGCTTCAGTATTAACATTTATTTGTTATTACTACTAAGAAACCCTCACTTCTATAAACGCCTGTAATCCATACGCCTCGCCTAGATCTCTGCGAAAGCGCCTGTCCAAGTAATACGAAATTCTTATTACTCGGACAGTCTCAAAAGCGGTAATCACGAGACTTATACGCTCTCAACCCGCCGTCATCCCTGCGGAAGCAGGGATCCAGGAGTTGTATGAGTTCTACACACACAACAACCGCTTTTTTTGCTAAAACAATGGTCCTGATACTTGAAATAGCCCGCCGTCATTCCCGCTCTCGCGGAATGACGGCGGGGCGCATAAGTGACAATGGGGCGCGGGAATGGCGCTTGGTTGCTTGACGGACTAAATGTAAATTATCGTCTTACGTTTGTTCTCGTACCACGTTAGTTGTCGTATGACTTGAATTCTCGTATTGCTCGAACAGTCTCTTTTGCGAGGGAGACGGGCTTGTGGGCAATGTAAGTCTCTGTGACGCCGTGGTCTATCCTTGATTGTCACAATCAGATCGAGTAACAACACTTAAATTTTGACTGCCACAATGGCATTAAGACGCGAATGGGGCACTAAGAGTTTAAAAAAACACAAATAATTCAATTGTGCCCTTCCCCTACGGGCAAGCGATTGGTATAATTTGATCACTTAAAAAATCTTAAATGAAGAGGTGATATGAAAGTTGAAATGCTTATGCCGCAAATGGGAGAATCAATTGCAGAGGCAACAGTGATTCGCTGGCATAAGAGTATTGGTGATTTTGTTAAACGAGATGAAACAATTCTTGAAATATCAACTGACAAGGTCGATTCAGAAATACCGAGTCCAGAAGCAGGAATCTTAAAAGAAATAAAAGCCGAGGAAGGTCAAACTGTTGCTGTTAATTCGGTAATTGCGATCCTTGACACAGAAGCTTCTAAGGGAGATTCGCCTACAGTTATTGAAACAACTGCAGAGAAAGCTCCAGTGAAAGAAGAAAAGGTTATTCAGATTAATCCTGAACAAAGCTCGAGCGATAACACATCGGCTAGTTCTCATGAATCAAGCTCTTCTCGAACTTATTCACCGCTAGTAAAAAACATTGCGTCACAACATGGGTTAAGTCTTGATGACCTTTCTCAAATCCCGGGGTCGGGAACGCATGGTCGATTAACAAAAGAAGATTTACTTCATTACATCGACTCTAACTCAAGCGAATCTGGTTCAAACCAACATCAACAAGCTTCATTTGTAAACGAAGCTCCAAAAGCGAGTCCAGCTCCAGTACAAAGCCAACCTCCAGCAAGAAAAGCTGAAGCTCCAACAACGTACGGACCGGGAACAAAAGTCGAACCTTTTGATAACATG
The DNA here is from genome assembly GCA_964472005.1 of uncultured Bdellovibrionales bacterium. Classification (GTDB taxonomy): domain Bacteria; phylum Bdellovibrionota_C; class UBA2361; order SZUA-149; family DAOLCO01; genus CAYYIQ01. The sequence continues at coordinate 6,571 of CAYYIQ010000009.1, forward strand.
AGGAAAGCCATCGCCGACCACATGGTACGATCCAAGCATACCAGTCCTCACGTTTATTCTGTTGCAGAAATAGATGTAACGAACCTTGGTAGATGGAGAAAGCGTGAAAAGGATGCATTTAAGGAAAGAGAAGGATTTTCTTTAAGCTACACTCCGTTTTTCCTTGAAGCTGTTGTTAGAGGATTGACTGAGTATCCAAGAATAAATGCTTCTATCGATGGCGACAATTTAATAATCAAAAGAGACATCAACCTAGGTTGCGCAGTTGCACTTGGCGAAGGTGGCTTAGATGGATTAATTGTTCCAAACATCAAGAACGCAGGATCTTTGAATTTCGCCGGTATAGCACGTGGATTAAACGACATTGCGAACAGAGCGAGAACTAAGAAGCTTAAACCAGACGACGTTCAAGGTGGAACATTTACGGTAACAAACGTTGGTGTTTTTGGAAATATTATTGGTTACCCAATTATAAGCCAACCTCAACTAGCTATCTTAGCACTAGGTGCAATCAAGAAACGACCGATGGTAATTGGCGACGCAATCGCTATTAGAGATATTTGTTACCTGACATCGTCTTACGATCATCGCGCAATTGACGGTGCGCTGGCTGGACACTTCTTGAAGTTCGTTACTGAATACCTACAAAATTGGGACATGAATCGAGCTGTATAAGTTTGATTCACTAGCCAATAAAACCTTGCACGAGCTATGAGAGAAAAACCTTTTAGTACATTCAAAAAGGCAATTTTCTCTCATACCTTCGACCACATCCACTTCGGTCAATTCGATGCAGGTCAAGTCCTCTACCACGCAAATTACTTTCATTTATTAGAAGAACTTAGAGAAAGATTCCTCTTTTCAAAGAATTTAAGCTATAAAGGCTTAATGGATGAGGGGTATCATCTGCCGATTGTAGAATCGAATCAAAAATTTATCCGTCCGATACACTATCAAGAAGAAGTTGTAGGGCATTTATTTTTAGGAACATTGAAACGTTCTTCGATAACTTTTGAATATGAGCTACAAACCGTCGATCAAACCGTTATCCACCTAGCATCCACAACATTAGTTTCCGTTAAAGCTATTGACGGAAATTTCAAACCGGCAATCCTGCCTCAGTTTCTAACCGACCTCTTCGAGAATTAATATACAGTGTCACTTAAAAGAAATTTACTCGCAAAAATCAACCCTGATTTCAAGTTCATCTCATCGCGATTACCATCTAAGTGTAATCAAATTCTGATGTACCACCGAATCGTAGAACCGAACACATTACCATTTCCAATAGAACCAGGAATGTACGTGCGACCCGAAACATTCAAGATGCAAATTAACTATCTTCTTGAAAACTACAGCATCGTTAGTCTTGAGGAATACATTGAGAATATTGATCTAGCAAAGAAAAATCGTTTGGTTACCTTAACCTTCGATGATGCATGGCAAGACTTCTACAAGAATGCCTACCCCATATTGAAAGACAAAAACGTTCCTGCTACTGTTTTTATTCCAACAAACTTTATCGAAACAGGCAATCTCTTTTGGAGCGACAAGCTTGCTTTTTGCTTGTCGTCAAACTTAAAAGAAGAAGATCGAAACGCCATTCATAAAGTCCTTTCAAATTACCTAGAAATCGAATTTAAGTCTGACGACTCAAGAGACAGTATTCTAACTAGTATTATTCCGATTCTAAAAACTCTCTCAATAAAAGTTAGAGACAATCTGATTAAAGATCTCGCAGAAGTTGCTAAAATTAAATTTCATAAATCAATTCCCCCACAGTTTATGGACTGGGCAGAAATTAAAGAAATCCAAGAGCAGTCGCTAATAAAATTCGACTGTCACAGTCACCAACATGAGATTGCAACTATTCTTTCAGAAGAAGAATTCCAAGCTGACGTAATTAAAGCCCAATCCATTTTGAACGAGCAAGGAATTACCGATATAAAGTACTTTTGCTACCCCAACGAAAGCAGAACCCAATCAACCGATAACATCCTAAAACAACTAGGATTTTCCAACTCCCTAGGTCGATTAAACTCTGACGAGAAATGTGACGATTTAAAGATGTTCAATTTAAATAGAATTGGTATTCACGAAGACATCACAAACAATGCATCCCTATTTGCGCTAAGGCTATTGGGGATTTAGTTTTAGAGGAAGGTTTTTTTAAGTGGCACGTAAAAGCTTTAAATCAAAGGTTCTTTATTTGTTCACGAGGAATAGTGATCTTACTCGTCCAAAAAAAACATTATCTTCAAATAGAATCGGATTACTTCACACAGTCCGTTATAACAAATCGCTTTTAGCCTTAAAGTTTTAGGAATTTAACTTAATTGAAAAACCAAAAGCTTATAAATCGAATAATATATCTTTTTGCTCGCAATAAAGATTTATCAAAAATAAAAAAATATTATAAGATTTTTATTTTCTTTTTTGAAAATCTCAGATTGAGACACGTTTACCGCACGCAAGGAATGGCTAAGATTAAAAATTCTTTTACCACACGTAAAGGTGAAAGCTGGGTCATACTAAATTACAAAAGGGTAATCTCGCCTGAGGAGATCCCCGTTCAGATTGGCAGCCTCTCCTACGTATTGCCAGAAACTTTTTCAATGCACTGCCAAACGCTAAAACAATATGCAAATGTAATTCGCCTAGATCAACTAATAGCAATACTCCAGAATGGCGACACTCCTCCAGACGGCACCGTAGTCTTCACATTTGACGGTGGACATGCAGACTTTTTATTAAATGCGAGCAAGTCTATTTTGCAAAATGGACTTACGGCGACTATTAGTATTCCGTCAGGGTACATCAACACCAAAGCATTATTACTTGACGACATGCTTGCCACCGCTCTAATGCTTTTCAAACTTGACGAAGTGCCTCTAAAAAAAATAGAAGGTTTAAGTGATGCAATGTTTGATAGTTTAATTTCAACAACAGATGACGGAATCCCAAACTCAAAGTCAATTCAAACTCTATTTACATTAATTCTTGCTCTAAAAAAACAGGAAAGACTGATTGCTTTAAAATCTCTCTCAAAACAAATTGATGGGCTCGACGTATCCTTACCTGAATGGGATGATTTTCTATTTTGGAAGGATATTCAATATCTTTCCTCACTTGGATTTCAATTTATCTCCATGTTGCATTCACACCCAATTATTACAGAACTTGATAAGAACGAACTTGCCACTGAAATTACGGAGTCTGAGCATATGTTTTCTGCCGCTTCGCTGCCAATTTATAAATACTTTACCATCCCCTATGGGATATATAATGAAGCAACCTTAGCAAGGCTTAAAAGATTTGATTATAAATACGGCCTCGCTGGCTTTTTAGGAGATCCAATTTCACAACAAGATGGTAGCAAATTACCGGTTCTGCGAAGAACATTGATTTGTGAAGACAATGCGGCGACAAAAGATTTATTTTTAAAACGAATTTGGGATTTTTAAAGGCATAACTAATTGTGATTGATAATTTAGTCGAGGCATTTTGCGGTAAATTTATCGTAGAACAACAAGCAATTCTTGCGGACAAACATTCGTTAGACCTAAATCTATCGTGGGAAACTATTTCGATCTTAGACCAAATAGTCGAGCTCAATAAAAGTTACTACGAAGCTGGCATAAGTGATAAAGAAAGATTACTACCTCTAGCATGCTATCTTGGAACCTCAATATATCTAGAATGGGTAAAAATATTTCCAAAAAATGCAGTAAAATTATTGCTGACAGAAAAACCAACTTTATCCGTTGTTATAAAAGTAACTGAGGGCATCGAACTGACTCAAGCGACCCCGCTTTCTATCGACATATTAGATGCCTTAGTTTCTTGCTTCCGACAAAAGGACAAATTTGAGTACTCAAAAGGCTATACCCTTCCTCAAGGCTTTTTACCATTTCGAATATCATATCTCGCCTTTGGTATCATTTCCTGTCTTTCTCCGAAAATTAACGGACCATGGAGTAAATTGACGATCGATGAACTAGCATTCTTCTTAGCACATTTAACTGAATCACTAACCCAAGACCAGATTGTTAATCTACAAACAATTAATTTAGGGAAAGAAAACTTTTTAAACCTCCAAGTATTTTATCCTCACCTAATCCTTCCTCCACTAGGATTTCAAGAACAATTTTTAGCAATGAGACCTATTGTCCATCTTGGGAATTTATATAGAAAGGAATCTCTTACTGTTAAGGATCTAAAAGAACTAGGGGGTTATTTAATTGTTTCTCCCTCAATAACCCATGCCGCAGTAGGTTTTGTTATTTTGAATGTCCTAAACAGAGACTTCTTTAAAGACATACTTACGGAATTTTATATTACATATCCATTAGTTGCAGCACAATTGAAGCCCGCCTTTGAAGCGTTCAAAGAACTTGTCGGGGAAGCAGATGAAGATAAAAAAAGTTTGAGCAATGAAATAAATCTGCCCTCAATGATATTCTGCTCTAATGAAGATGTCTTGCAAGAGGGGAGATACAAGCCCTATTTTATGGGCATACAGAACTTTCTTATTTTCGAATCTTACACTCAGGGCCAGGCTCTAGTTCGAGATAAAAATATCTCTATTATCCTTCAGCAAGCCTACCTTGCTATAGAATTAGAACAAACTGAAGACGCTGAAAGTCTGTTATTGCCTCTTGTAAAAGACACAATGAATCAAAAAGAACTAGAATATTTAGCCTATCTTGAGACCCGTCTCTATCTTAATTCTAAAGAACCTAAAATAAATTCATTTGTTTTAAACAAATTTTTAAATTGCATTAAGTTTGACTTAATTGAAAATTTGAAAAAGAAACTTTTGTTTGAATCTTTGGCTCCTCAACTTGAAAATAATGCTGAATGTACCGATTTTCTAAAGGAGATTGATGATCACGGTGAAACCATCTCGCTGAAAACCGACTATTTTCTCGCGAAAATATTTAAGAATAACTATTCAGATCTAGCTTTAGGCACAAAGCTTACAAACCTCAGAAGATGCCTCTGGTCGAAATTCAACGTTTTTAAGGTTGATAATCGTCCTCATAATCATTCGCAAGTGAAGTAACTCTCTTTTTACTTGTCTTCTTTTTAGGCGCTTCTCGTCTTGCGTACATTTCTTGAGAATTATCCAAAATATCAAACTCAGTATTTCTAAATCGAGCCTGCTGATCCGTTAAACCAGTTCTTCTACTTAAAAGACTTTCAGCCATTTGATATATTTCTTGCTCGGTTCGCTGTTCCGCATAAAGATTAATTAGTCTCTGACTTGCCTCTTTTTCGTCCAACTCATTACCATCCTCATCTTTATCGAACCCGTAATGTACTATCAGATCCTTTTTCAAAGTTTCGTCGGCTCTATCAACAAAATATTTCGCTGCCGTATAAGCTCCTGTTAAAAACGGGTGTGCTACAGAACTTTTCGCGAGCTCCCCTGCTATTCCTAGCTGACCTTGAAGTAGTCCCATCTGTTCTTTAAATTTGGCTTCGTAACGTCCAAGCTCTTCTGCTGATGCATCTTCACCACTTCCAAGCCACGGAACTGGGATACCTCTAAAAATTGCAATTCGTTCATGCAGCTCATAAGCACTTTTTTCTATGTCAGATTCAAAGTTTGAATGCGCTCTTTGAGCAGTTAATTCGGCTTTCTGAATAGCAAGTCCTTGATCAACCACTTGAGTATCATACAATCTACTAGCCACAGTATCTAACTTTAAGGCTGTGTCTCCAAGGCCACCATAATTTGTACCCAGTGGTCTAAAAGGCTTTGCTGTTCCTTCGCTTTCAGCAGATCGACCTGCGATTTCATTGTATATACGATACTGCTCATTACGATTCGCAACAAACGGAACTTTAAATTGAAAATTAACCGCACTTCTAGGATTATATCCAAAAGTTGGTGCAGGGATTGGACTGTAAAGACCAGTTGCTGGCCTCGCTGAACCATCAACATTTGATGGCAGACCTTGCGGAACTAAGTTTTTATTACTCTGCACCAAGGCACCACTTCCACCACCAATGGCTGGTTGCCGTCCCACAACCTGATAGCCATCATCACGACCCGACATTGCCCGCTGTGCGATATCACCACCATAAGCGTAGGCCATACCTCTAAGTTCTTTTAACTCGATAGCATCGCTCTTTAGTTGATTGATCAAACCTTGTTCCGTTCTAATTAAAGTTCCATCTTTATAGAAATCTGCAAATTTCGACATGCCTGCCGAAATTATCGATGCGCCACCTTTCATAGAACCCATAATGAATTGCGCTGTCACTGCAGGTATCGCTAAAATTGAAACCGCTAACATCAGATAGTAGCCTGTCATTTGAAAAGTCGGATCCATGTGTTCTAAGGCGGCAAAAGCAGCTCCGAGATCCGATGCTATTTCTGGATCCCTCGTAGGGTCAAAACTCGTGATATTCTTTTTTTGCACCACATAAATAGACCAAAAAATTGTATCAAGCTGAGCAACGATAGCTAAAGCTACATCCCAGCTTTTCGCCCAGAGCCATAGTAAAAACCATAATAAAAATCCTGTTGATTTTTCGGGGATTAATAAAAGCAATGCAAAGAACGGGAAGGCGACTCCTAGAAAATATAATATCAAACCTTGAAACGTTGGGATCGAATGGGCCGCTGTTATTAAACGATCTTTTTCTGCCCACTCACTTGCTCCGACCCTTGCTTTTTCGGTAAAGTTATTGCTACCCTCATTCAACACTCCGATACGACGGTGATCATTTCTCCCAATGAAATTTGAAATGCGACTCCCGATATCTGGATCTCTCGTCTCATTTCTTAAATAGAACTTAGCAATCACTTTGACTAAATTTTGAGATTGGCTAGAGCTAATTTTACCAGTACTATCAAGCTGAGAATCAGAAGCTGAAGAACTACCACTGGCCTGTAATAGCATATCTCTCAAAGCACCTGGCTTCATGCCTAAATCTTCTGCTTGCGTTATTAAACGACTTTCGAATTCCTCTGATTTTTCTAAGATACCTCTTAGCGCAAATGCCCAAACTTCTTCACAAGAAAATACCAAATCATTTAGTTCATTCTTCCTTTTTTCTATATCTTCGGCACCTTCTAATTTCGCAATATAATTTAAAACAGGATCACGCCCTGCAAAACTAATATTTCGCTGGACCAATAACTCCTGATACTGCCTCTTTGCCTCACTACGTCTTGCCGCTTGAAAGTTTACAGCCTCTAGATATTCCTTTTGAACAGCACTAGGAACATTAGTACGTCCAAGTGGATCATCAACAGCTCTAGCTTTTTGAATTGTTTTGTAACACTGACCTAAAAGTCCAGTCTGAACCAATTGTTTTAAACCTGGATCTTCTTGCTGCATTGTGGTCATCGCACCATAAAAGCTCCCCTTAGTAATCATCCATAGATCATTCTCTAGTTGAATGCCTGAAATTTTATCGACCATTGTACGGGTCGTAGCACTTACCGCCTCAACATATCTCTTAAAAACTTTGGACACTCTTGGATTATTTTGGCCATTGGAAATATTATCAACACCTTTTTTTACCTCACCTTGATTTCTTTCCTGGCTTCCAAAGCTCCATTTTGTAAGTGGTATTTCATCACGCTCATTAATGACAAATAGAAAAATAGCAGGACCAATCAACAACCATGGAGCCATTTTCGAACTTTTTAAGACGGCCAGTTGAACAAGTGCAACAATCACTCCAACTAAATAAACAAGCGCACCAATTTCGTTCGTTAAAGGCTCCGAGAGAGCATCTAAAATACCAGATTGATAGATGTATCCTGCACTTTCTAAGACAGATCCAACTAAAGTCCCAGCACTATTTATTCCATCTGCCATAATTAATTACCTCTCCCGCCGCCAACAATCGTAGACCCAGCAGCCTTTACAGCGCCAAATGCAGTTCCGGTAGCCGCGTCACCAACTCGAGTAATATCAAAGTATTCTTTTGCAAGATCTCTCTCCATCCTAGTTGAATAAGCTGCTTGTCTGCTATCAACAAGATCATGCGAATAGTACCGCGCTGCGACTGCGCGGTTTGCTGCATATTGCCCGTATTTCATTTCAGAATCATATGCAGCATTTGCAAGAGCCGCGCTATGATCGGTTTTCAATTGAATCTCAAGTGTTTCTCTTTGACTCTTTAATTCTGCTATTGGAATATCTGTTGCTTTTGTACCCGATTCAATTAGAGCGATGTTCTTTGAAAGCTCGCCAAGTTGATCAATTCGACCAAGATTGCGCGTAAGAAATTCTTGATCTGCTCGCTGTACATCACTAAAAATCTGTCGCTGCAAGTCACCCATGTAGCCCTGAGCTTGAAAACTTCTTGAGTATGACGCTGCGGCTCCAGCAATACGCATCGCATGGGCCGACCAACCTTGGTTAATTATATTCACTAACTCCTTGCCTCCTCCTTTGACAAACATACCCGTAACCAATGGTACAGCAAACAAGCAGGTACTTATAAGATTGTAATAAACAGCCTGAGAGAAATTTGAATCAACCTCCAACATCTTTGACCAAGCGATCCCAGCATTTTTCAAGTCATCTTGCTCAATATTAGGACCCTTCGGAAACATCGCATAAAGCATATTGTCAATTAGCATGACGACGCCAAAACCAAGATCCCAAAGTTTTAACCATGCCCAAAGACCGAGCCAAGTGAAAAAACCAATAGCCCTTCCCGGCATAACTACGAGCATTGCAAAAAATGGATATGCTGCACTTAAAATTAAGAGACCAACTCCTTGAAAATAAGGAAGGCTTAAAGCTGCATTCACATATTCACTTCTTTGAGCATATTTATCTGTAACGTTGAATTGTTGAATTGCACCAGGAACATCCTCATTGTACATCGCAGATTGCCCTGGCAGAAAAGTCTGTTGACCCATTTGGAAAAAATGGCTTTCTTTCCCCATTGCTGCTTCCTGTGCATAAGGATTATTTTCCCATATTTCAATATATAACGATCTTGCTGCAATCCAATCTATTGCATACAACGCCCTTGCATCGTCGTTCTGATAAACTTGAGCCCTACCAGAATACAGCTCTGTGTAGTGATTCCATAACCGATTAAACGCACTAAGAGCCTTGTCATTATCTTGCTCGGGTGAAAGATAAGCTGAAGCATTTTTTGTAATGCCATCTTCAACGTTTTTTCTAACTTCAACAATTAGCTCTTCCCACATAGACTGACAGGTGTAACTTTTGTTCACGAATTTTTTTTCTTCCATCCATTCATGAAGAATAGGATTTCTTACATCGCTTAAACTATTTTTATCAATATGAATAATAACTTTATCTTTCAAAACATTAACTATCCCCTGAGAATCGGTACGATCAGCAATTAAACTATGTGGATTATTGGCAATTCTTAAATGATGAAAATATTCTTTACACTCTGCTGACAAGGTAAATTTAATTAGTTCACGAAGCTTTGGATCGGTAATTTGAGAAAGGTTATTTGTTTGCATCACCTTTTCTACTTTCTGCACAAAGTTCAATTGACTATCTGAGTCAGTTAAATTAAGTAGTTTTAGAAGTTCGCTATTGACTTCCGAAAGAAATAGATTCCAAAAAGCATAAACAACGGACACGCTTGTCCCACCTCCATTATTTGGAGCATCGACCCCTCTTAAAGCTTTATTAACCGATTCTTCGGAATAATCGCGCTCTCCGAAAGACCACTTCGTCCCATCTGAATCGACCCTAACCGTAGTTAAAAACAAAAATAGAGCTGGTCCAACAATTAGGTATCGACCCCAACGATAATTCCCACCTGAAGCGAATATAAAAAGCGCGCTAATTATTGAAAGCATATACAGCAAACCAGCAATACTTTGTCCATCAGCAGTCGCAACATAATCAAGCATATCGGATTGTATGCTTGCACCAGCAGTTTCAAGCGCTGCTGTAATTAATGTAGTACTTTTTGCTGAAGAAAAATCTGCCATAACTTATTCGCTCTTTGGACCTCCCGGTATATTGCTTCCCGTTGCCGCCTTTTGACCCGAATCTAAACCAGGGCTATCTAAGTCACCTATAAGATCTCCCTCAAAAAGTTTCTCAACCAAATGTTCCATGCCCGGAACCGCATACTGATCAGATAGTCCTTTATCCCCCGCAATACCAGAACGACCAGCAATTGCGACAGCTTCACCCATTCGAATAGCTTGTAAAAAATTCATCGAAGCGCCTTCAGTGTCTGGCAAATGTCTTCTTCCCACGGTGGCCGCCAAATATGCATGATGAGTTCTTTGTTCTTCGTAAGTTTCATTAAACACATCTTTCCATTGGATATCTTCTCCTTTAGCTGCAGCTCGTCTTAAAGTGCTATCCGCATTGGGGAACATGTACTCAAGATCCTTTTGTGAAACTTTACTATCAAGATCAACCATTCCTCGCATTACATGCGGGATCATTACAATCTGGCCTTTTTGTGCGGCTTCTTGCAGCATGAACTCCTCTAAAGTATAAGTTTTACTTTGATCAAATTGTAACTTCAATAATTCTGATTTTTCTTGCGGGGTTTTTCCCTCTTCTAATCCTCTTTCAAATTCAGCAACTGCTGTATCTAACATCTCTTTACTAACAACATTATCCAAGTCTTCAAGACCCTTAAATGAATTTGGCAATACATATTCACCTTTTGACTCTCTTCCACCAAGTGCATTCGCTGAACGAGTTTCCATGTCATAAACTTTATCTAACTCAGACTGTAACTGATTCGTTATTTTGCGATTTCCCACTTGAGTTAGTGCTGTGGCGACTTTGTGATTAATCATTCCCATCGCCTGTCTAGCATTCGCGACTCGATGACTCATATTAATCATCGAAGGTCCTCGCTCAGCATCACTATAGCCCACGGATTTACCGTGTGAAGTTTGTGCGCCATAAGGTAAATACTTACCCCCCAAACTGCCACCACCCGTTCCTTTTGGATGTTGCGCTGCTGCATTTTTTGCAGCTGTCATTCCGACTCTTTGCATTTGTTCACTTTGACTTGCTTGAATAAGATTACCTATTGAACGCCTACCTGCTGCTGTTTCTACTTGCCTAAATCTGCCGACAGTTTGATCGATACTACTCTTAAACATATCAAAAAAATCTGTTGCTCCCAGACAAAAATGAGCCGTTAAAAAAGGGATTCCGATAGTAAGGGCATAGGTCACCTCCCAATAGGTTCTCATATTTGCTAGCGGATCAGAGTTCATCGCAACGCTAAAAACAGAAAATGGGTCCTCTAGGTCAATCTTGTTATCAAATGTATTTTGCGTATGTTTTAACATCTCCCAATAGAGATCCTTCACAACTAAGACAACTGCAAAACCAAGATCCCATGACTTGACCCATACCCACAAAGAACACCACATTATAAACGAAGTAGCTTTACCAGGAATTACGAGCAATATTGCAAAAAAGGGAAATGCAATTGACAATAGATATAGAAGCATTCCTTGAATATACGGCAATGACGTCGCAAAATATCTTATTCCAAAAAATGCGCCTCTTGCTTCAGCTCCTGGTATTTCTTGAAATGCAACTTGAAATTCCTTTGCGTTAAATGGAGAGTTGCTAAAAACTTGTCCATTTAATGCACTATGAGTGGATTTATTAAGATAATTTCGGTAGTGATGGACAACCAAGACCTCTTCTGCACTCGAACCATTAAAGGGTTCTTCTAACGTTTCCCTTGTATCTTCATATGCTTCTGTTTTACCACCATCATCAGGTTGCTCATTAGTACCCTCAAAATATTGAGGCTCTAAAGATTGCTTTGCGACCTGTTTCAACGTTGCCATGATGACAGTCCAAAGGCTTTTGCATGTAAAGATTATTGGATCATTTTCAGTAACTCCCAATTTTGGGAAACCTTCCGTACCCTCACGTTTCATCAGAAACGAACGAATCTCCTTATCACCCTCACCAAAGATTACAGTCTTAGTTCCCCAATCTCTATCCGCAGTTGTTTTTCCTTGCTCAACATCACCTTGATCTCGTTTACGCGAATACACTTCATTTTTAGAATCCTTACCTGCAGCAAAATATTCCTGCACCAGAGTTGAACACTCACCATGATGTCTCGCAACAATTTGAGAAAACACACCACTTACGGGTTGCGCTAAGAGCAAGTAGTTGAGCACGTTTTCACGAGCGGTAATTTTTAAATGTTGTTTATTATCGGTATCAAGTAGAAGAGCACTAATTTCTTGAATCACTTGTGAAGTAATACCATCAAATGCTGCAAAAAATAGTGATACCTCAGCCGATGTCACACCACCTTCATCGATAGCGCGAATTTGATCTAAAAAAGCACTTTGCCTTGAAACGGAATTGGGAATTTCATAATTTCCTAATTTCGCTTTTACGCCATTTGTTGTTGTCGTTTGAGTAACCATGAAAAAATACAAGCTAGGACCTAATAAAAAATATAAGCCTTGGCGATAAGATCCAAAAACAGCAACAGAACCTACGGCCATAATTACTGCGAAAAGATAGAAAAGGCCTGCTATTTCGTTTAAAGTCGTGAGATTTTGTAGGATTTTGCCTTGATCAACCAAGCCTTTTGTTTCGAGTGCAGCCGCAACAATATTTGAGACGCCTCCATCAAAAAGTTGGGCACCAATTTGTGGAATAAGAGAAGAGAGGTTAAAGGCACTACTTAGGATCTCAAGAAATGTCTTAAGAAAAAATATGACAACATTATAGTCATTTATATTAATATCCATAACTAAGTATCCAAAAGTCTAACTGTCAACCTATACTCTATAGTTATGGGCAGTTTGCTTCATTAGGTATATAATTAGATTTATGGGATATTTCGTTAATTTTTAAAAATACTTTCTAACAACCTGAAGCCAACATTGTAGACTTCTCGCTTAGTAGATCCTTCTATCGTCTTCTCAGCTTTAATTGTTGCGCGCTCCATTTCCATCACTGCATAGTTAACGTTCTGATGGATCCCTACTAAGGCCGCACCCATACTAAACCATTCTTGACGGTTATGTGATGCATAAGCTCGATACATTTCAGATAGACGATAGGAAAACCAGTCACGTCGCTCGGACATCATAACTGCAAGATTATACGATCCGTATTCAATCGATTTTTGGGTAAATTCTTGTTGTAACAACATTTGCTGCTGCTTCCCCGCAGCCATCACGTCAACTCCCGCCCAAAATGCTTTAAGCGGGAATTTTACCATAGCTAGTAGGTCCTCTCCTTTACGAGTTTTACTGACTGAATCAATAAATTGATTCACCGTACTAACAAAGACAGGAGCAATATTATCGTGATTTACACGCCTTACATCATGAGCAAGCTTGCATAAACCATCAAGATACGTCTCGACTGCATACAAATTATTCAACCTTTCTGGAACATGCCCAGGAATTCCTGGTAGAAGTTTTTTTCTTAAACTATAACCAGTAATACGTTTACCAGCCTCTCGTCCTTGGCGATCTCTCTCTTCCAATAATGCCTTGCCGATCACATCAGATTCTGACCGAATCTCATATTCACCAGGCTTCCGCGGATTATTAGGATAAATCGCTTGCTCAGCATCATCAAGGAGACCTTTCCTCGGTTTAGTTTGCAGTGAATTTTTTACAGTATTTGACATATTACTGTTATGCTATATTTATTAAAAGTGTTTCTCAATTTAAATAAAATATCGACTTATCTCGCATTTTTAATTACTACTTTTCCGAATTCTCATCTCCTCCCGCAAAAGCTTTCTTAGATTGAATAGTCTCTTTCGCTCGCTTATCCGGACTCTCAGTCGGTGAACCTGACATCAACGCTCCTTGATTCTGCCCTGGTGCACCCATCTCTTTATTAGCAGCATTCTCAATCTGCGCCCCAACTTGTCCAGCATTACTAACAGAACTTGAAGTTCCTTTCATTTCTGCTGCAGACCTTTGATCTGCGACTGCTCCGATGTTTCTTGTTGCAGTATACCCCTCTGCTGACGCAGAGTATCTCGCAGCCATATCACTTGCACCCGATGTTATCGCCCCGGCAATACTTCGTTTAGCACCAAGTATTATTTCAGCACTTATTATTGGAACAGAGGTTACAAGCATACTGATAATTGTCCAGTACAATGAAATCGAATACGCATAGTCTCCACTGAAGTTTAGTTCTGCTGTTTTCACTGGTGTAAAATTTGTGTCGGCACTTAAGTCATAAAAAGTAGAATGCGGCATGATGTTCCAAAGCAATTTATCTGTTACCATTACAATAGCCCAACCAATATCCCAAGATTTAACCCATGCCCATAAAGCCATCCAACTTAGGAACGCACTAGCCTTTCCCGGAACTATTAACATCATCGCAAAAAATGGATAAAGTAAGGCTAACGCGTATAACATTGCCCCTTGAAAATACGGGATCGCATTTAGAAAAACGAAAGTTTCATATTTCTTTGCGACTGATAATTCTTGAGACTTCATTCTTCTTAATTGCTGACTTGCGCCAGCTAGATTTGATCTCTGTCCTCCCGCGGTTGTATCTTCAATATCGTTAACGCCGGAATTATCTCCTGCTAATATTTTCTGATAAGCGGTGGACGCCTTACCTTGTGCCTGTAGTTTTTTTAGCATGTACTGACTCATAATATTAGCTAAAAAAGTGTACGAATCGCCTTGACTCACAATACCTTCGTCGTCCGCTCCTCCAGAACCTTGGGGACATGGATCTTTCACGGAACCCTTACTAGAATTTTTTGTCGTAATTTTTTTCAATAAATCATCGACTATTTTTTTTGCTGCTCCACTATAACCTAGTGCCGTAATCCTCGCTTCTGCTGGAATAGCTGCATTTAAAGAAGCTTCTGTTTGCGAGGCTAAATCTTTATTCAAAGACTGTCTAAGCCATACCCAAAGTGTTGCACAGTTTACTGGCTCACCAATTGTGTGGGCCGGAGTTAATGTTGTAAGATACTGTTCTAAACCAACACTTCGTATTTGCTTATCAGGCTGTGCATACAACCTACAATATTGTTCCTGAAGGACCTGATAATCGGTATTCCCACTTGAGTTACCACCACTAAACGTAGCTGCAATTTCTCTGGCTAAGGTCATCTCATTGCTACAACTACTCATAAAAAACGCGCTAAGCTCGATTGATTTAGGATCTGTCATTTGGATCGCAAAAAGGTCCTCTAAAACACGCTGACGAGACATAAATAAAATTTGATTTGTAGTATCCTCAGAAGTAATTTTTTTTATTATCTCTTGGTATATCTCAGAAATTAATTCGTTATACTTATGAAAGATAAAAGAGACATCAACGGCATTATCAGCTCGCAACATTGTTTGTTGTTTAAAATTTGCCGTATCCTCAAATGCACCAAATTTCCAGTCAGGACCTGTTGTATTTAATTGATTACTTTTCCCTGCAATATCGACGCCTGAAGCATAGATAAAGATCGGTGGTCCCATTAAAAGCCATAGCACGGGAGTATAATTTCCCATCAACCCTGCTGTAATGATAACACTTAATATTACACCGATGTAAATGAGACCACTTAGTTCCTGTAGCGTCTCCTTCATTTGAGAAAGCACTTGGGCTTGAGCTTGATACCCGACGCTTTCCATTGCCGCCGCGATAACTGTCCCAGAAGCTGCAGCATTAACCCCTTTATTACCTCCTAAGTCCACTATATTTCCGTTACCAGCATCTTGAGCCAGAACATCGCCGAAGAAAAGAGGGGTCCCACATACAGTAAGAATTAAAATTAAAATAAATTGAGTTAAAAAATTTTTCATCTTTCTATTATTTTCTTCTCAATCTTAATTGATCCGGAGATACCAATGTATCATTCGTACTACCTGATTGAATTTCAAGACTTGATCCGATGGCGGCAGACTCTCGTTGTATCTCCCAACGATTAATTACCTCCAATGCGGAAACTGGGGCTTTTTCAACAAGTTGCTCCATCCCAAAAGGAAGGTGCAAATTAAAACCTCGCTCGTTATCTTCTTTTTCTATCTCTCTAGCCCGCTCGACAATTTCACGTGCTTTTTCCTCGCTCGAATCGCCTCTTATATCCTCAAATATTGCAAACCCTCCCGTAATTCCGACTGCTTGATTTAATCTTTCGTTATAGATATCAGGTTGCGCCTGTTTTTGAGTCAACTCTGACTCTATTTGCATTTTCTGAAAGACGATTCCCGGATTTTCAACTCCCAACATTTCCGCAAAACGATTACCGTAAATGTTTGCCTGATATTGTTCAAAATCGCTTTTTGAGTTTAATTCTCCATAAATATTGATACCCGAATCAACATGAGATTGAGAAAGACCTCTAATAACAGTTCTATCTCCACCAAAGCCTGCTAATATTCCATCGTAACCAGATATTCCACCAGCTACACTTGAATACCCTTCCTCTTTTAACAACTGGTTCCCATGAGTGTATATTCCCAGCATCAGTAAACTTGAAAAACCACTATCTTCATTAATCTTCGCCTTAATATCAACAACAGCCTGATCACTAAACATTTCAGGGCTCACACCCCACATTCTCGACCAAGATACCAAACTACTATAGCCCTCTGTATCTCTCTCCAAACCAACTCTAACGTCGCTTAAAATTTGATTAACAGCATATTGATTAAGAGTATTTCCATCGTTTAGATCATCTGCTAAAACTCCTGTTCCAACCGCAAGTCTTGTAAAATTCGCAATTATCCCCGATGTATCACCATCTGCAATTGAAAATGGAACATTTCCAAGACCTCTAACGGCGGCATTCATCGCAGCACCCTGAGCTTCTCCAACATTACTTGAAAAGCCGATCATATTATCTAGACGCTTTTTGGCCAGATCACCGTACGCACTAATAGCATTAGCTCTAGCGTTATTTGTTTCAAAACCACCCGAAACTCTAGCGCCAGCTCCATCTAAAGAAGCCGCAGCAGCATCCGCATGCATTTGTAAGGCACCCCAACGTCCAAACAACGGATCAAATGCAGCTCTATACTGACTTTCAAACGTAGTATTAGCTCCAACTAAATTCTGATATTTAGTTAGACCATCTTTTAATGTTCCCTCACTGGTGCTAATAATTTTATCCCAAGACCCTTTGATATCTTTGAGATTAGCTAGGCCACCAGCAGACGAACTCATAGCTTTCGTTAGCATCCCTATTTTCGCTACACCAAATGAAGCCGCTCCTCTGGTTCCTCCCTCAAGCCCTCCACTTGAAAGCGCAGGTGAAAGTTTTGCAAAACCAGATAATTCAGAAATCATCTGAGATCTTTCGTTTGAAGCAGTAATTGAATAGCCAGAAGCGGCACGTTGACCAGACTCTCTTGCTTGGTCTGTTGCTGCATCAACGAAACTACTAAGTATTGCTTTTTTTGATTTTACTGTAATGAGAGCCATTACGGCTGGAATTGAAAGCATCGCCATGGATAGCACAACATAATGATAAGCGACTCCTTGCACGTGGCTAAAATTATACCCCTCACCTAGGATCAAAGGCAATTGATCATAGGTCCATGGTTCCTGAGTTCTCAGCTCTCGATTGACGCTCCAATTTGGCAATAAATTATACATTACTTTTTCAAGTAAAATAATCGCAGCAAAACCAATATCCCAACTTTTTACCCAAAGCCACATTAGTGGAACATTTAAAAAACCTGCCGCTCGTCCAGGCAACAAGACTATTAAAGCTGCAAATGGATATCCAAAACAAATGACGTAAAGCATTATACCTTGAAAATACGGAAGCTGCTGAGCAAAAGAAAAGATCTGCTGCCTCATCCTGGTTGTCTCATAAACCTGCAAATCAACTTGACTTGCAGCAGACAAGCCATTTAATAGTTGTAATCCTACGGCAGGTGCCTGCTCAATTGTTGCGTCATATAGCCCCTCTCCTTTTGATTGAAGCACTCCAACGGCAGAACTAAGGACCGTTCCCCCAATTGCATTTGCATAAGTTTGCACTAGAGGACTGAACAAAATGCCCTTGAGATTCTTTCCAGCTGTAGGTATTGAAGAGATAACCCCGGTTGCAGATTTGATTACTGAATTCAGAGGATCA
Organism: uncultured Bdellovibrionales bacterium; assembly: GCA_964472005.1. Lineage (GTDB taxonomy): Bacteria > Bdellovibrionota_C > UBA2361 > SZUA-149 > DAOLCO01 > CAYYIQ01. Next base: position 24,628 of record CAYYIQ010000009.1, read on the forward strand.
TTACGATTATTATGTCGAGCCCCAATTCTTTGAAACGTATCTCGCCGACTAATATGATTCCAAAGTAACGATAGAGCAACTCCCGGTCTTAAATCACAATCACCGTCGTTAGCTTGATTTGCACCAACTCCTCCTGCCCCATCGTCGTAAATTTTTCGAGTAACATCTTTACAGGCCTTTTCATACTCTTTTTTGTTTTGAAACTCACCCGAAGCAAGCCTCACTATTTGTGGTAACTGCAAGCCAGCTAAATGCCAAAGTTGTTCTAAATAAATGTCCCAACCCTTGGCACATGAAGTGCTTTCAACAGGTCGTCCATTTTTATAATGTTCTTGCAACAATTTGGACTGGCCACCGGCCTTTCCCTCCGTTTTAATTAATTCGAATAACGTAGGTGTTGTATCAGACCTGATTGAAAAGGTGGTGTTTTCAGCGGCCTTTAAAAAACTTTCTTTCTCTCGATCAAAAACAGTTTGGTTATAGCTTCGATTTTTCGCAGCAGTTCTTGGTGAGATGCCCTCTGTAATTGAAGTTTTAACGTAATTTTCAGCCGCGCCCATTGCTGAAGAATATGTATTAAGGCAGTTGGCTAAAATTTCACCTTCAAGCAAATTAATTAATTCAGTATCCTGGGGCAATGCGCGAGCAATCATCTCAAGTGCCCTAACTTTACTTCCAACCGCTAAATCAGAACCATCCTCATCCTTCAACATTACATCAACAAATTCTTCTACAAAATCGTCAATAGGCTTTGCAAATAACCAAAAGGCTCGAGACACTTTAATATTTCCCGATGCCGTCTGCCCAGATTTTTCTATAACTTTATCACGATCACCTTCAGCACTACCACTAACACCTGGCAATCCACGTGGTTGACCACCACCTAATTTAGCGACGACCCCTTCGATCTCCATCGTTGGACCAACTAAAAACCAATAAAGCGCCGGCCCTATAATTAAATATTTAGCAGATCTAAAACTTCCAAACATTACCAGCGAAATCAAACCACCGATTGCTGCAATAAAATAAACCAAGGCTCCAGCATCTCGAAAGAAATCTTTAAAATCCTCTAGCACGCGAGCTTGCGTGAGCATCCCAGAATGCTCTAATACCGCTGCAACAAAATGTCCCGCTGATGCAATATTGCCGTCCACCCTAAACCTTCCCTAATATAAAACTAACCTACTGACCTCGAATAACCCTACCAAATTTTGCGACCGCATTATTTTGCATGGGGTCATATTTAGAAATCTGTGAACTCGCCTCAATAATTGCTTTTTTCCCATCGCCACTGAACTTATCGACAAAGTCCGATTTAATTCTACCTGTTCCACCGGCACCCGTACCACCTCCAGTACCCACATATAAACCACCAAAGGCATTTTGATTTCCTGCAATAGAGTTATTATTTCCAGCATTAGCTACCGCAGCATTTGCACTACCAATGGAAGCTACCATTGATCGATCTTTTGCAAGCGACAATGCCGTAGCCACGGAATTCACCATATATCTTGACTGCTCATCCATTTGAACTAGCCTTAGCATTTCAAAATATCTATCGATTAATTGCTGAACTAATAACTTATCTCTAGAGGTAACCTGTCGGTTAAGCGCTAACGCATCCGAGGTAACTCTCTGCATGTCCGCCAATAAGTTTGTAGCTGCCGCAACTGCTGATGCCTTGCAATAACTCTCAATCGCAGTTGCAAGCTCTCCTCTTTCTTTGCTTTCTTCGATTTTATTTTCTGTCAAAGTATGTTTTGCGATAAAAGCTTCTAAGATATCTGCACTAAGTGGTATGCCCATAGAAGCCTCGGCTAACTCTTGACTAAGGCTAGACATTTGAACTTCACCTTTTTCTATTTGATCAAACTGTGCTGCAATCTTAAGCAATGATGGGCAAATACCATATTCGACATGAAATAACTCATCCTCTTTTTCGATATTACATTGTCCACTTTTACTTAATGTATCCTTAGGGCTATTGTCGTCGTCAGTATAACAACGATTTAAAAATAGGCCTGTTAAAATAGCAGGCGAAACCTGTGGACTTTGACTGGCCATGTAAAAATATGGCTCAGAGTCGGATCCACCACCCTCTTCCTCAGATGACTTTAAAACGACATCACCAAATAACAACTTAAATGCTAAAACAAATTGTTCATATGCAATGATTCGTCCCTGCCCAGTTGGTTTTTTATGTACTCCATAGAAAGCTCTTTCAACCAACGTCCACATATTCTTCCCATCTTCCTCGGTTCCGATAGTTTGCCTATTTTCCTCACTAAGATTATTAAGTTTATTAGCCGTACTCGCACAACAATCACAATACTCGTAAGTTCCGTTTCCTTCTTTTGAAACATCATCTGAACTTGAATCTGGTCGATAATCATTTTGACTGTCAGGAGCCTCGCCGCAAGTTTCGGAACATTCAAAATCCACTCTTTTACTAGTCTTACCCTTAATTTGCTTAGTAGGCTTGCCATCTTTTAGTGCAATTTCAAGACATGCTTCCAATTTTTCATCTGTATCTTCAAAAACCTGCGATCTATCAGGATTTGCAAGTCTTTCTAAAGACCAACCTATTTGCTTAAGGATATGATTTGAAGTACTGGCGTCAGCCTGTTGCTGTATACTATTTAAGCCTTCTCCCAAAGTTTTATCAAGAAAACTCATTGCAAGAATGGTAACCCCTCTTAAAGTCTTCGCTTGATCAAGATATCGATCTCTTGCACGCTTGCCGTTTAAATAATCTAGCTCTAATCGAGAATTAGGTTGATATACAGCCATCGACGTCTTTAAAATTTCATCGTCGATACCCATTTCGGCCGGCTTAGGTATTTTTTTCCACTCCTCATATTCAAATATTTCAGGAATACTTTTTCTTTCTTGCGTAACGGATCCTTTCGTTCTAGCTGATTTAGTTCTCGCCACATTACCAAAGTTCCCTAGGCCATCAAGAGCACCCGCGTTACCCAAACCACCACCACCTTCGGCCAAA